>JANPHI010000134.1:0-16317 GCA_031424355.1 Betaproteobacteria bacterium | reverse complement strand
TCGGCCGAGTAGACGCCGTCCACCTTGGTGGCCTTCAGCACGATCTCGGCGCCGATCTCGGCACCGCGCAAAGCGGCTGCCGTGTCGGTGGTGAAGAAGGGGTTGCCGGTGCCGGCGGCGAAGACCACGACCTTGCCTTCTTCCAGGTATTGCAAGGCCTTGGGCCGCACATAGGGCTCGACCACCTGCTCGATGCTGATGGCCGACATCACGCGGGCCGTCATGCCTTCCTGGCGCATGGTGTCGGCCAGGGCCAGCGCGTTCATCACGGTGGCCAGCATGCCCATGTAGTCGGCGGTGGCGCGGTCCATGCCGACAGCGCCGCCCGCGACACCGCGGAAGATATTGCCGCCGCCGATGACCACCGCCACCTCGCAGCCCAGCAGGGTCACTTCCTGCACCTCACGCACCATGCGGACGATGGTCGAACGGTTGATGCCGTAGGCGTCGTCGCCCATCAGGGCCTCGCCCGACAGCTTCAACAAGATGCGCTTATAGGCCGGCACAGATCCACTCCCTGGGTCAAACACGCAGTGTAAGCGTGCCCAGCCCCATGGCCGGGCACCCTCGCTAGGGTCTAGCCGACGGTCACTGCGCCTTGGCAGCGGCCACTTGCGCGGCCACTTCGGCGGCGAAGTCGTCCACCTTCTTCTCGATGCCCTCGCCCACCACGTACAGCGTGAAGCCGGCCACCTGCGTGGCCTTTTCCTTCAGCATCTGCTCGACGGTTTGCTTGTCGTTCTTGACGAAGGTCTGGTTCAGCAGCGAGACCTCTTTGAGGAACTTCTGCACCGAGCCATCGACGCGGCGGGCGACGATTTCCGGTGACTGCGCAGCCTTGCCTGAAGCGACGGCAGCGGCCGAATCTTCGGCGGCCTTCTCGGCGGCCACGCGGCGTTCGACTTCGATCAGATCGGCCGACACATCGCTGGTGGCCAGCGCCTTGGGCTTCATCGCGGCCACGTGCATGGCGACGTCCTTGGCAGCGACTTCGTCACCGGTGAATTCCACCAGCACGCCGATGCGGGTGCCGTGCAGGTAGCTGGCCAGATGGCCACCGCCGGCGTAGCGCTTGAAGCGGCGGATGGACATGTTCTCGCCGATCTTGCCAATCAAGCCCTTGCGCACGTCTTCCAGCGTCGGGCCGAAGCCGTCCTGGCTGTAGGCCAGCGCCGACAGCGCAGCCACATCGGCCACGTCGTTGGCAGCCAGCAGGTTGGCGGCCGCCTGGGCGAAGGCCAGGAACGAATCGTTCTTGGTGACGAAGTCGGTTTCGCAGTTGATCTCGACCATGGCGCCCGTGCTGCCAGCAACGGCTGCGGTGACGACGCCTTCGGCCGTCACGCGTGAGGCGGCCTTGCCGGCCTTGTTGCCCAGCTTGACGCGCAGGATTTCTTCAGCGCGCGTGGCGTCGCCATCGGCTTCGGTCAGCGCCTTCTTGCATTCCATCATCGGCGCGTCGGTCTTGGCGCGCAGCTCGGCGACCATGCTTGCAGTGATTGCAGCCATCGTGTTCTCCAATTCAGTTCGAAGCCCTCGTGCGGCGGACCCCAGGGGCGCGCACCGGGCACAAAAAAGACCGGCCTGCACACCCCTCGGGCGCGCAGGCCGGTGCTCGGGCTATCAGGACTCTTCGCTGACTTCGACGAATTCGTCGCCGGCGGCGGACACCGCCTGCACGACTTCATTCGTGGCGTTGGCGCGGCCTTCCAGAACCGCGTCAGCCACCGACTTGGCGTACAGCGCCACGGCCTTGGCCGAGTCGTCGTTGCCCGGGATGACGTAGTCGATGCCGATGGGCGAGTGGTTGGTGTCCACGATGCCGATGATGGGAATGCCCAGCTTCTTGGCTTCCAGCACGGCAATCTTGTGATAACCGACGTCGATGATGAACATGGCGTCCGGCAGCGCGGTCATGTCCTGGATGCCGCCGATGTCCTTTTCGAGCTTCACCAGCTCGCGTTCGAACATCAGGCCTTCCTTCTTGATCATCAATTCGGTGCCGGCTTCCTTGGTCGCCTGCATGTCCTTGAGCTTCTTCAAGGAACCCTTGACGGTCTTGAAGTTGGTCATCATGCCGCCCAGCCAGCGCTGGTCCACGTAAGGCATGCCGCAACGGCCGGCTTCCATGGCGATGACTTCGCGCGCCTGGCGCTTGGTGCCGATCATCAGGATGGTGCCGCGCTTGGCGGACAGCTGGCGGATGAACTTCATCGCGTCCTCGAAGAGCGGCTGCGTCTTCTCGAGGTTGATGATGTGGATCTTGTTGCGATGGCCGTAGATGTACGGGGCCATCTTGGGGTTCCAGAAGCGTGTTTGGTGGCCGAAATGGACACCCGCTTCCAGCATTTCGCGCATGGAGACAGTCATGGGAATTCCTAAGGTTGAGTCTAGAATCCCGCCGCTTGATCACTGCTGGAATGCGCGCCCTGGATCGATCTTCAGAGCGGTTTTTCAGACCAGCGACACCTTGGTACGGTCGGGTTCGCGATTTGTTCACCCGGGGTGCAAAAATGCCCCGAGGCAAACCCAAAGAGTTTAGCACGCCGTTTCGACCGCTACGGCCCGCGCCAGCCGGCTGGTCGCTGGCGGACCAGCCAGGTCGCCGCCCCCTCACATCCCACCCTCGACAGGAACCCGCAATTGCGAGTGGCCATCATCGGCGCCGGCATCGTTGGCGTCAGCACTGCTTATGAACTGGCCCTGCAAGGGCATGAGGTCACCGTCTTCGAGCGCCGCAGCAGCGTGGCCGAAGAAGCCAGCTTCGCCAACGCCGGCGTGCTGGCGCCCGGCTACGTCGGCCCATGGGCCGCGCCGGGCATGGGCTGGAAGGTGCTGGGCAGCCTGCTCAGCGTCCACGCACCGGTGCGCCTGGGCGGCATCAATGCGCTGGCCCACCTGCCTTGGATGTGGCGCTGGTGGCGCGCCTGCCGGCCACGCGTGCACGCCGCCAACCGCACCGCCATGCTGCGCCTGGCGCAGTTCAGCCGCGAACGCCTGCTGGGCCTGACGCGCGACCTGGGGCTGGAATTCGAGCAAGCGCCTGGTTTCCTGGTGCTGCTGCGCACCGAACGCGACCTGAAAGCAGCGCGCACTCGCCTGGCTGTGCTGCAGGACCTGGGTGTGGCTCACGAGGTGGTGGACGCCGCGCGCTGCCACCGCATCGAACCTGGGCTGCACACCGCCACACCGCTGCATGCGGCCATCCACTTGCCGCAGGACGGCGTGGGCAACTGCCGCCACTTCGCGCACCTGCTGAAGTCGCAGGCGCAGCGGCTGGGCGCGACCTTCCACTTCGACACCCCCGTGCAGAAGGTGACGGCAGGCGCCCAACCCGGCGTCGAGTGCGAAGGCGCGCCAGCTGCAAGCTTCGATGCGGTGGTGGTCTGCGCGGGCGTGCAAGCCAACCGCGTGTTGGCCGGGGTCGGCGTGAAGTTGCCGCTGGCTGCCGTGCACGGCTATTCTGTGACCGCCCCGCTGCGCCACGTGGACGGCCTGCCGCCACCGGGCCCGCGCGCGGCGGTGATGGACGAGCGCCACAGGATCGCCATCAGCCGTCTCGGTCAGCGCATCCGTGTGTCGGGCCTGGCCGAACTGGGCGGCAGCCTGGACGACATCGCCGCCGCGCCCCTGCGCAAGCTGTACCGCACGCTGGACGACTGGTTCCCCGGCGCGGCTTCCACGCGCGAAGCCCAGCACTGGAAAGGCGCACGGCCCATGCTGCCCGACGGCCCGCCGGTGCTGGGCGCCAGCGGTGCGCCTGGCGTCTGGCTGAACCTGGGCCACGGCAGCAGTGGCTGGGCGCTGGCCTGCGGCTCGGCGCGCGTGCTGGCCGAGCAGATCAGCGGACGCGAGGCCCCGCTGGACATCACCGGCCTGAGCGTGTCGCGCCTGCGCTGACCTGCGCCGCACAATGGCGGCATGCCAGCCGCCACCCTGCCCCATCCCGTGCGCGTCGTGGCCAGCGCCACGCCTTGGGCCTTGCACGACGCCGCAGCCACGCGGCGGGCTGAAGCGGCGGCGACGGCCGGCCACCCGCAGCCTGCGCTGATGGAACGCGCCGGGCTGGCCGTCGCCCGCTTGGGCCTGGCGCTGGCGCCCCATGCGGCCGCAGTGCAGGTCTGGGCCGGCCCAGGTAACAACGGTGGCGATGGCCTGGTGGCGGCGCGCCATCTGCACGCGGCCGGTTTGCGCGCCAGCGTGGCCCTGCTGGGTGATGCCGCGAAGCTGCCCGCCGACGCGCGGGCCGCGCTGCGCCAGGCGCAGGACGCCGGTGTGTCCATCACCGACCGTGGACTGCCACCCGCATCGCCGGATGACTTGCTGATCGATGCCCTGCTGGGCCTGGGCGCTGCGCGAGCGCCGGCCGGCGACATCGCCGCCGCCATCCGCGCGGTCAACACGCACCGTGGCGCCACGCTGGCCGTGGACCTTCCGTCAGGCCTGCACCCCGACACCGGCGCCTGCCTGGGTGACGAGGCCGCCCGCTGCACGGCCACGCTGGCGCTGTTGACCCTGAAGCCAGGCTGCCACACCGGGGCCGGGCGCGACCATGCAGGCGACGTGTGGTTGGACGACCTGGGCGCTGAGCCCGGCCCGCCCAGCGCCTGGCTGACGGGCGCCCCTGAACGGCCGGCACGGCCGCACGCCAGTCACAAGGGCAGCTACGGCGACGTGGCCGTTGTCGGCGGCGCACCGGGCATGGTGGGTGCGGCCTGGCTGGCCGCCAGCGCGGCGCTGACAGCGGGTGCCGGGCGCGTTTTCTGCAGCCTGCTCGACACCACGGCAACACCCTACGACCCGTCGCGTCCGGAACTGATGGGCCGCAGCGCCTGGTGGCTTGCAGACCCGGCCGTGCTGGCCGCCACCACCGTGCTCTGTGGCTGCGGCGGTGGCGAGGCGGTCAGGCCCGTCCTGCCCGCCTTGCTGGCGCATGTGCTGTGGCTGGTGCTGGACGCCGACGCGCTGAACGCCATCGCCGCCGAACCTGCCTTGCAGCGACAACTGCAAGCCCGCGCAGCACGCGGCTGGGCGACGGTGCTGACCCCGCACCCGCTGGAAGCCGCACGCCTGTTGCAGTGCGAGGCCAAGACCGTGCAGGGCGATCGCCTGCGCGCCGCCGCTCTGCTGGTCGAGCGCTATGGCGCCACGGTGCTGTTGAAGGGATCGGGCAGCGTGGTCGCCACGCCGGGTGAGTTGCCGCGCATCAACGCCACCGGCAATGCCGCGTTGGCCACGGCCGGTACCGGCGATGTGCTGGCCGGCTGGACGGCCGGCCTGTGGTCGCAAGCCCGCAACAGCGACGCCGCCGACCTCGCAGCGATGGCCGCAGCCCAGCACGGCGCAGCGGCCGACCGCTGGCGTGGCCAGGGGCACGCCGGCCCGCTGCGTGCGGCCGACCTGATCGACGCGCTGGCTGGCCACCGGGCCGCCTGAAGGGCGCCGAAAGGCCGCCTGAGGGCTGCGAGGCGGGCGGCAGCGCCACACGCGCCAGCCACCCGCAGAACCGCCGTCAGCGGCGCGTTCTGGGCTTGGGCGCCGGCCGCTGCGGACCGGGCTTGCGGCTGCGCCGCGCCGATTCCGGCGCACCCTTGGCCTTGACCACGCGGGTCGCGGCCTTCACCAGGCGGTCGGTTTCACGCACCTGCGTCAATTCGGCCACGGCGCTGACCGCACCAGCGCCGGCAGCGGACCGGGTCCGCTCGGGACGCGCCAACAATTTCTCGGCTTCGCCCTCGCGCACCATGCGGAAGTCGATCTTGCGGCCATCCAGATCGACGCGGCTGACCTGCACCCGCACCCGCGTCCCGACGGCGTAGCGGATACCGGTGCGCTCGCCGCGCAACTCGCCGCGCGCTTCGTCGAAGCGGTAGTACTCGCCACCCAGTTCGGTGATGTGCACCATGCCGTCGACATACAGCGCGTCCAGCGTGACGAACAAGCCGAAGCCCGCCACCGCACTGACCGTGCCCGAGAATTCTTCGCCGAGGTGCTCGCGCATGTAGCGGCACTTCAGCCAGGCCTCGACATCGCGCGAAGCCTCGTCGGCACGGCGCTCGTTCGCACTGCAATGGCCGCCAGCGGCTTCCCACAGCGCCATCTCGGCGGTCATCGGCTTGGGCGCCTTGCCCTGCACCTTGCCGCCCTTGCCCCATTTGCGAACCTCGGGCGTGCGCGTCTTGGCATTGGCCACCACGTGGTAGCGACGCTTGCCCAGGATGGCCTTGATGACGCGGTGGACCATCAGGTCCGGATACCGTCGGATGGGGCTGGTGAAGTGCGTGTAGGCCTCGTAGGCCAGGCCAAAGTGGCCCGCGTTGTGCACGGTGTAGACGGCCTGCTGCATCGACCGCAACAGCAACGTGCTGATCTGCTGTGCGTCGGGTCGGCCGGCCGTGGCTTGCGCGATGGCCTGGATCTCGGCCGGCTTGGGGTCGTCGCTCAAATGGATGCCGACGCCCAGCGCCTTCAGCGTGGCCTGCAGCGCGATGCGCTTCTCGGGCGTCGGGCCTTCGTGCACGCGGAACAGGCTGGGGTGTTCGGCAGTGGCGATGAATTCGGCCGCGCAGACATTGGCCGCAAGCATGGCTTCTTCGATCAAGCGGTGCGCTTCGTTGCGCGTGCGCGGCACGATCTTCTCGATGCGGCCGTTGTCGTCGCAGACGATCTGCGTTTCGGTGGTGTCGAAATCGATGGCACCGCGCTTGGCACGCTGCTTCAACAGCGCGCGGTAGACCTCGTGCAGGTGCAGCAAGTGCGGCACCAGCTCGTCACGCTTTTGCGCCTCCGGACCGCGTGTGTTGGCCAGCACGGCCGCCACTTCGGTGTAGGTCAGCCGTGCGTGCGAGTTGATGATGGCCGGGTAGAACTGGTAGGCGTCGATGCGGCCGTCGCTGGCCACCAGCATGTCGCAGACCATGCTCAAACGCTCGACGTTCGGGTTCAGCGAACACAGGCCGTTGGACAGCTTCTCGGGCAGCATCGGAATGACGCGGCGCGGGAAATACACCGAGGTGGCGCGCTCGTAGGCGTCTTCGTCCAGCGGCTCGCCGGGCTTCACGTAATGGCTGACATCGGCGATGGCCACGATCAGCCGCCAGCCTTCCAGCGCGCTCTTGCCACGGCCGCGCTTGAAGGGCTCGCAGTAGACCGCGTCGTCGAAGTCGCGTGCGTCTTCGCCGTCGATGGTGACCAACGCCACGTCGCTCAGATCGACGCGGTTCTTGCGGTCGGCGGCACGCAGCTTTTCGGGCAACGCGGCGGCCTGCGCCAGCGTTTCGGGCGTGAACTCGTGCGGCACCTCGTACTTGCGCACGGCGATCTCGATCTCCATGCCCGAGTCGTCAATTTCGCCCAGCACCTCGGCCACACGGCCCACGGGCTGCGAATGCAGCGAGGGCGGCTCGGTCAGTTCCACCGCCACCACCTGGCCCACCGTCGCATTGGCGATGGCGTTCTTGGGGATCAGGATGTCCTGGCCGTAGCGGCTGTCTTCGGGCGCCACCACCCACTGGCCGCTCTCGTGCAGCAGGCGGCCGATGATGGGCGTCTTGCGCCGTTCGATGATGTCGGTGACGCGGCCTTCAGGCCGGCCCTTGCGGTCGTAGCGCAGCACGCGGACACGCACACGGTCCTTGTGCAGCACGCTGCGCATTCCCTGCGGCGCCAGATAGACCGGCGCGTCGCCGCTGTCGGGGATGACCAGGCCGTGGCCGTCGCGGTGGCCTTCGACGCGGCCGTCGAATTCACCGAGCATTGCAACACCGGTGTTCGGCGCGCTTGATGTTTTGTTTTCTTTGATGGTATAGTCCTAAGTTCCCGTCGCCCAGATGGCGGAATTGGTAGACGCACTAGTTTCAGGTACTAGCGCTTAACGGCGTGGAGGTTCGAGTCCTCTTCTGGGCACCAAAATGATTGAAGGCCGGTACGAAAGTACCGGCCTTTCGTCTTTGTGGATCAGGCGAATGATCCAGATTGAAGGCCGGCATGTTGCACAGGTTGCACAACAGGCCGGCCATTTTTTCGTTCGTCAAACAGCGAACTTTTTCGCCAGTCCTTCGGGCCTGAGGTTGTCGTACTCCTCGAAGGGCTGGTGGATCCACGGGCTGGTGGGCAGCGTCTCGACCGAGTAGTCCGGCTGGTAGGTCGACACCCCTTTGACCCACAGCACGGCGGCGCGCAGCTCCTGGATGGCCGGCATGCCGCGCAGCCGCTCGACCACCGCTTGCAGCGTCACGCCGGTGTCGGCCAGGTCATCGACCAGCAGCACCCGGCCGGCCAGTTCACCCTTGGGCATGGTGATGTACTTGGCCAGGTCCAGCCGGCCCTGGATGGTGCCGGCGTCGGCCCGGTAGGAACTCGTGGACATGATGGCCAGCGGCTTGTCGAAGACGCGCGACAGCACGTCACCCGGGCGCATGCCGCCGCGGGCCAGGCACAGGATCTGGTCGAACTGCCAGCCTGAGGCCGCCACTTTCAGCGCCAGCTTTTCGGTCAGCAGGTGGTACTCGTCCCAGGACACGTACAGGTGCTTGCCGTCGTCGGTGAGCATGCTCGGGTTCTCCTAAAAATTCAGCAGGTGGCGGCGCAAAGTCAGGCGCGGAATGGGTGGCGCAGCAAGATGGTATGCACGCGATCAGGGCCTGTGGACACCATGTCGATAGGGGCGCCAATCAGCGCCTGCATGCGTTCCAGGTAGCGCTTGGCATTGACCGGCAGTTGCTCCCAGTTCGTCAGGCCGGCTGTCGTCTCGGTCCAGCCCGGAAGGGCTTCGTAGATCGGCTCGCAGGCGGTGATCTCGTCAGCGTCCATCGGCAGCACGTCCAGCACGCGTCCGCCCAGCTTGTAGCCGGTGCAGATGCGGATCTCCGGCAAACCGTCGAGCACATCGAGCTTGGTGATGCACAGGCCCGACACGCCGTTGATGATGATCGACCGCTTCAGCGCGGCCGCATCCAGCCAGCCGCAGCGGCGGGCACGCCCGGTCACCGTCCCACGCTCCTGGCCGACCGTGGACAGGTGGTGACCCACCGAGCCCGGCTGGTCCATGTCCAGCTCGGTCGGAAATGGCCCGCTGCCGACACGCGTGGTGTAAGCCTTGGTGATGCCCAGGATGTAGTGCAGCAGGCCCGGGCCGACGCCCGAACCGGCGGCGGCATTGCCGGCCACGCAGTTGCTGGACGTGACGTAGGGGTAGGTGCCGTGGTCGATGTCCAGCAAGGTGCCCTGGGCGCCTTCGAACAGCAAATTGGCACCGGCCGCATGGGCGTTGAACAGGCGGTAGCCCACGTCGGCCATCAGCGGCTGCAGGTGCTCGGCGGCCTGCATCGCGCTGTCGAGCATGGGCTTCCAGTCCAGCGCGGGCGCCTTCAGGAAACCGACCAGTTCGGCGTTGTGCAGTTCCACCAGTTCACGCAGCTTGGCTTCGAAGCGCGCCGGGTGCTTCAGGTCTTGCACGCGCAGCGCACGCCGCGCCACCTTGTCTTCGTAGGCCGGGCCTATGCCCTTGCCGGTGGTGCCGATCTTGCCGTCGCCGCTGCTTTCGCGACGGCCTTCGCGGGCCTTGTCCAGCTCAACGTGGAAGGGAAGGATCAGCGGGCAGGCTTCCGACAGGAAAAGCCGCGAACGCACGTCGATACCGAGTGCTTCGATGCGCGCAATTTCTTGCAGCATGTGCGCCGGATCGACGACCACGCCATTGCCGATGTAGCAGGCCACGCCTTCACGCATCACGCCCGAGGGGATCAGCTGCAGCGCCGTCTTGCGGCCGGCGATGACCAAGGTATGCCCCGCGTTGTGGCCGCCCTGGAAGCGCACGACACCCTGGGCGTGGTCGGTCAGCCAATCGACGATCTTGCCTTTACCCTCGTCGCCCCATTGGGTGCCGACGACCACGACATTGCGACCTGCACCAGGTCGAACGGCTGCTTGCATGTTTGCAGTTTCCTTCAGATTTCAGGGCAGGCTTGCGGCGCCAGCGGCGCGCAAAACCCAGTGTCCAGCGACGTGCACCAGTTCGCGATCGCACGCGAAAGCCTGGGCCTCGAATTCATGGCCGGGCAGCATGGCCAGCACGGTCTCGCCGCTGTCGCGAAGACGGCGCACGGCAGCCCGCAACGCCGGTTCTTCACCCCACGGCGCGCGGATGGCCGTCGGCGCCGGCGAAGAACCGGCCACTTCGGCCAGGGCCTTCAGGTCAAGGCTGAAACCCACCGCCGGCCGGTTGCGGCCGAAGATGGCACCGACCTCGTCGTAGCGGCCGCCACGGGCCAGCGCATCGCTGCTGCCAGCACCGTAGACCGCGAAGCGCAGGCCGCTGTAGTAGGCGTAGCCGCTCATGTCCGACAGGTCGAAACCGATCTTCAAATCGGGCACGGCGGCGCGCAGGTGCGCAGCCAGCCATTGCAGCTGGTCGAGGGCTTCGGTGACGAGCGGGCTCTGCGGCAATTCTCGTCGCGCCACGGCCAGCACCTCGTCGCCACCGTACAGCCGCAGCAAGGCACGCAAACCGCTGCGGGCCGCTGCGGGCATGTCATGCGACAACACGGCCAGCGCCGAGGCGTCTTTTTCGGACAAGGCCAGCACCACGGCCTGCAGTTGTGCGGCATCCAGCGTCACACCCGACAACACGCCGCGCAGCACGCGGGCGTCGGCCAGGTCGATGACCAGCGGGCCGACGCGCGCCAGCTCCAGGCTGTCCAGCGCCAGTTCAGCGGCTTCCAGATCGGCTTCCAGGCCTTCGTGGCCGAAAATCTCGGCGCCGAACTGCAGCGGCTCCCGCGTGGCCGACAGGCCGGCGGGCAGCGTGTGCAGCACCGGTCCGCAGTAGCACAGGCGTGTCACGCCTTCGCGGTTCAGCAGGTGAGCGTCGATGCGGGCGGCTTGCGGCGTGGTGTCGGCGCGGATGCCCAGCATGCGACCACTGAGCTGGTCCACCAGCTTGAAGGTCTTCAGATCGAGTTCGCGACCGGTACCCGACAGCAGCGACTCCAGGTGTTCCAGCAGCGGTGGCATGACCAGTTCGAAACCGTAGGCCCGTGCCCGGTCGAGCAAGGCCCGCCGCAGGTCTTCGACGCGCCGGGCTTGCGCCGGTAGAACGTCAGCAATGTGCTCGGGCAGTAGCCACGCAGAGAGCATTGGATGCACCGAAATTGAAAGGGGCATTGTAGGCGGCACGGCCGCCTGCAGCGGGCTCAGCCGCAGCGCTTCTGGCGGCCGACTGCAAGGTCAGGCCGCCAGCTGTCCGAACCGGCTATTTGCGACCGCGCGGCGCGGCCGAGGCGTCGGCAGCGCCGCCGCCCCGCATGGCCCGGAAGAAGTCGCTGCTGGGGTCGAGCACCATCACGTCACCCTTGGTGCGGAAGGTCGCTCGGTAGGCCTCCAGGCTGCGGTAGAACTGGGCGAACTGGGCGTTGCGGCCAAAGGCATCGGCATACAGCGCCGATGATTTGGCGTCGCCTTCACCCTTGATCTTCTGCGCGTCGCGGTAAGCCTCGGCGATGATGACTTCACGCTGGCGGTCGGCGTCGGCCTTGATCTTTTCACCATCGGCCACGCCCTGCGAACGCAGTTCATTGGCGACCTGCTTGCGCTCGGATTCCATGCGCCGGTAGACCGAATCGGTGATGTCGGCGACGAAGTCCACCCGCTTGATCCGCACATCGACGATCTCGATGCCGAAAGCCTTGGCTTCATCGGCCAGCCGCGTGCGCACATCCTTCATCACGACTTCGCGCTCTTTCGCCAGCACGCCCCGCACGTCGCGCTTGGTGATCTCTTCGTTGAAGGCGGCCTGCACCACGGGCGACAAGCGGCTTTCGAGGTTGCGGAAGTCGACACCGTTGTTGCGGATGAACTGGCGCGGCTCGGAAATGCGCCACTTCACCAGCCAGTCGATGACCAGGCTCTTCTTCTCGGCGGTGAAGATGGGACGGGTTTCCGGGCTGTCCAGCGTCTGCACGCGCTTGTCCAGGAACACGACGTTCTGAAACGGTGGCGGCAACTTGAAATGCAGGCCGGGGTCGTTGATGACTTCCTTGATTTCACCCAGGGCGTAGACCACGCCGACCTGGCGTTGGTCGACGACGAAGAGGCTGCTGGTGGCCAACATCAGCGCGATGAGCGCGCCGGCGATGAAAAGTCCGATACGGTTCATGGTCATGGGCCTTCCTAGCGGCCTTCGCGATCGCGGGTTCGGGTGCCGTCGCGTGAACGGATGTCCACGCTCTGGGTGCCGGTGGGGTCTACCGGTGCGGCCGAGGGTGTCGCCGTGGCAGCAGCGGGCGCTGCCGCCGCCGGCACAGCGCCCTGCTGGAGCAACTTGTCCAGCGGCAGGTACAACAGGTTGGACCCCGCCTTGCTGTCCACCATCACCTTGGTGACATTGGAATAGACCTGCTGCATGGTTTCGATGTACAGCCGGTCGCGGGTGACGCCGGGCGCCTTTTCATACTCGGCCAACACCGAGCGGAAACGTTGCCCATCGCCTTCGGCTTGGGCGATGACCCGTGCGCGGTAGCCCTCGGATTCTTCGAGCAGGCGGGCGGCTGTGCCCCGCGCCTTGGGGATCTCGTTGCTGGCGTAGGCCTGGCCTTCGTTCTTGAAACGGTCACGGTCGGCACTGGCCTTGACCGCGTCGTTGAAGGCCGCCTGCACCTGGTCGGGTACCTGCACGTTCTGCATGTTCACGTTGGCCACCACGATGCCCGACTTCAGGCGGTCGAGTTGCGCCTGGATCGACTTGACCAGTTCCACCGCGATGGCGTCACGCTGCTCGTACAGCACCAGGTCCACACGGCTGCGGCCGACGATCTCGCGCACCGACGATTCGGCGGCTTGCACCACGGCTTCGTCAGGGCGGTTGTTCTCGAACAGATAGGCCCGCGGGTCCGCTCGGCGGTATTGCACCGTGAAGCGGATGTCGACGATGTTTTCGTCCTGGGTCAGCATCGACGAGTCGCGCAGACCAGTGGCTGCCACCACCGAATTGCGCCCCACTTCCACCGACTGCAATTGCGTCACCGCGACGATCTCGTGGGCCTGCACCGGGTAGGGGAAGCGCCATTGGAAGCCGGCGTCCTTGGTGTGGCTGTACTTGCCGAAGGTGCTGATGACCGCCTGGTGGCCTTCTTGCACGATGAAGAAACCACTGCCCAGCCAGATCAGCAGGGCCACGCCAGCGATCAGGCCGGCGCCGATGCCGGCGCTCTTGATGTCGGGCTGGAAAGGTCCGCCCGAAGGCGGCTCATCGCTGCGCTTGGGGTTGTTGCCCCCGCCGCCGCCCTTGCCCCCGAACAAGCCGGTGAGCTTGCGGTTGAAATCGCGCCACAACTCGTCCAGGTCGGGCGGGCCATCGCCGCGGTTGTTGTGGATCAGTGTGTCGCCTGCGGCACGGCGCGTCAAAGGGCGCGGCAGCAAGCGCAGAGCCAGCGCGCGGGCTGCGCTCGCAAGGGCGCTGAGCCGGGTGCCGAAGTGAAGGGACTGCGTATCACTCATGGGGGTTCGATCGGAAGGTGATCAAGTAAGGGCTGCCGGTTCGGGTGCTGGCGGCCCGGACTGGGCCGTGCTGCCATCGGGCAGGGTTACAGGTGGGGCATGGGGCGCGGCATTCAAGCGGGACAGGACCACTTCGCCGATTGCGGCGCGCAAGGCCACCAGCCCCTGCCCCGTCCGCGCACTGACAAACACGCGCTGGCGGCGAACGCCAGCGTGGGCCTCGACGCTGTCCACCGGCTCGCGCGGCTGCAGGGAAGCTTCCAGCAGATCGCACTTGTTGTAGACCAGCAATTGGGGCACGTCGCCCGCGCCGATTTCTTCCAGCACCCGGTCAACCTCGGCCTGTTGCTCGGCCATCAAGGGGCTGGCCGCGTCGATGACATGCAACAGCAAGTCGGCATCGGCCGCTTCCTGCAACGTGGCTTCGAAAGCCTCGACCAGTTTGTGCGGCAGGTCACGGATGAAACCCACGGTGTCGGACAGCGAGACCGAACTCTGAGCCTCGCCGAGCCACAGCGCCCGCGTGGTGGTGTCGAGCGTGGCGAAAAGCTGGTCAGCGGCGTAGGCCCGGGCCTTGACCAGGTTGTTGAACAGCGTCGATTTGCCGGCGTTGGTGTAGCCCACCAGCGAAATGCGGAAGGTGCCCCGCCGCTCGCGCGCCTTGCGCTGCGTACCGCGCTGGCGCTTGACCTTTTCCAGCCGCTCTTTGACGCTCTTGATGCGCTCGCCAATCATGCGTTTGTCGAGCTCAATCTGCGCTTCACCAGGGCCGCCGCGCGTACCGATGCCACCACGTTGGCGTTCCAGGTGGCTCCAGCGGCCGACCAGCCGCGTGGCCATGTACTGCAGACGCGCCAGTTCCACCTGCAGCTTGCCTTCGTGGCTTTGCGCGCGGGCGGCGAAGATGTCCAGGATCAGCGATGTGCGGTCGGCCACCGCAACGCCCATGTGGCGTTCCAGGTTGCGCTGCTGTGCAGGGCTGAGTGGCTGGTCGAAGATGACGCCATGCGCGGACGTGGCTGCCACCAGCGCCTTGATCTCGTCAGCCTTGCCGCTGCCGATGAACAGCGCCGGGTCCGGTGCCTTGCGCCGCGCAATGACTCGCGCCACCACCGTGTCGCCCGCCGAAGCGGCCAGCAGGGCCAATTCGTCCAGCGTCGCGTCGAAGGAAGGGTCACCGCCGATATCGACGCCAACCAGCACGGCGCGGGTCGCGTCGTCACCGCCCTCAGCGGCGTTGGCAGTTGCGGCACTCAAGGTGGCGTGCGCCTCGCGCCGGGGTTCAGGGCTGCGGATCGCCGGGCTCGTTGGCGCTGAAGTTCACCGCCCGGCTGGGCACGACCGTGGAAATGGCGTGCTTGTAGACCATCTGCGTGACGGTGTTGCGCAGCAGGACGACGTACTGGTCGAAGGATTCGATGTGGCCTTGCAGCTTGATGCCGTTGACGAGGTAAATCGACACCGGCACATGCTCTTTGCGCAGCAGGTTCAGAAAGGGGTCCTGCAAGAGTTGGCCTTTGTTGCTCACGATATTCTCCGTGTTGGTTGAGAAGAAAAAGTTGGAACGTACACGGTATCACAGGGTTAACGCGCTGCGATTCGGTGCGGCTATTCGCGGTGACAGCCGACCCGCGGCGTCACTTGCCTTTGGGGTCGAAGGGGTTGTCGGCCGAACGCATCTCGATGCGGATCGGCGTGCCGACGAGCTTGAAGTGGTCGCGCAGCCGGCTTTCCAGAAAGCGTTTGTAGCCTTCGGTGACGTGGTCCAGCGAGGTGCCGTGGATGACCACCAGCGGCGGGTTGGAACCACCCTGGTGGGCGTAGCGCATCTTGGGCCGGAAGCGGCCGTCGCGGCGCGGCGCCTGGTGTTCGGTGGCCTCGATGACCAGCCGCGTCAGCACCGGCGTGCTCATCTTCACCGTGGCCGAGGTGTGGGCCTTGAAGATGGCTTTCCACACCGCCGTCAGCCCCTGGCGCTTGATGGCCGAGATCTCCAGCACCGGCGCGTACTTCAGGAAGGCCAGGCGGCTTTCGATGGAGCGCTGCAGCGTCTGGCGCTGGTAGTCGTCGGTCAAGTCCCACTTGTTGACGGCGATGACCACCGCGCGGCCCGATTCCTGGATGTAGCCGGCGATGTGCGCGTCCTGGTCGCTGACGCCCTGCGTGGCGTCCAGCAGCAACAACACGACGTTGGCATCGGCGATGGCCTGCAGCGTCTTCACCACCGAGAACTTCTCGATGGCCTCGAAGACCTTGCCTTTGCGGCGCAGGCCGGCGGTGTCGATCAGCTCGAACTTCTGGCCTTCGCGCTCGAAGGGGATGTGGATGGCGTCGCGTGTGGTGCCGGGCTGGTCGAAAGCCACCAGGCGCTCTTCACCCAGCCAGGCGTTGATCAAGGTGCTTTTGCCCACGTTCGGCCGGCCGGCCACGGCCAGGCGTATCGGGTGGTTCTGGTCGGGACCGTCGCCGTAGATTTCCTTGTCGGGCTCGAAGCCTTCGAGCACGGCTTCCAGCAAGCTGCGTATGCCCTGCCCGTGCGCCGCCGAAATCGGGTGCGGGTCGCCGATGCCCAATTCGTGGAACTCGCCGAGCAGCGGCGATTCGCTCATGCCCTCGGCCTTGTTGACGGCCAGGAAGACGCGTTTTTGCTGGGTGCGCAGGTAGATCGCGATGTCGTGGTCCTGCGCTGACAGGCCGCCACGCACGTCCACGACGAAGATCACCGCGTCGGCCTCGGCCACGGCCTGGCGCGTCTGCTTGGCCATCTCGGCGACCATGCCGGTGGGCTTGGCCGGCTCGAAGCCGCCGGTGTCCACGACGATG
>JANPHI010000133.1:0-11696 GCA_031424355.1 Betaproteobacteria bacterium | reverse complement strand
CGGCGTAGGGGATGTGGTTGGCCGGCTTGTCGATGCCGGTGAAGGCGGCCGTGCTGGCGTGGCACTGCGCGCAGTCGCCGCCCAGCGGGTGGGCCGGATCGGCCACGTTGTTGGGGCCGGCGACGGCGCGCGGGCGGCTCTGGAAGCCCCGGTACTGCGCGCCCGCGGTCAGCGTGCCGGGCGACATTGGGTAGGCGCCCATGCCCATCCACACCATGCTGGTGTCGTGGCAGGCGGAACAGCCCGAGGTGACGCCGGCGTGGATCTGCGCGGCCGACGGCGCCGGGGTGGCGAAGCCGGTGCCGGGTGCGGATCTGCTGGCGTTGGCCGGCACCACGCCGGCCGGCGTGCTGGCCAGGTGGCAGCTCTCGCAGGCGGCGGTGGTGGGGATGTGCGAGCCCGCGCCCGGTGGGCTGGTGGGCGGCTGACCGATGAGGGCGCTGATGCCGGCGAAGCTGGCCGGCGCACCGGCCGGGCGGTGGCAGTTGGCGCAGCCGCTGGCGATGCCGGTGTGGCTCATCACCGCGCCCGAGAAGCGAGCGTTGTTGCCCACCGGCAGGCTGGCCACGCCGGCGCCGTTGCCCACGTGGCACAGCTCGCAGGGCGCGCTGGTCGGGATGTGGTTGCCGGGCATGCCGACCACCGCGAAGCCGCTGCCCGGCCGCGCGAAGGAAGCGGCGGCCGCGCCGTGGCAGTCGGCACAGGCCAGGCCGCCTTGGGCAAAGGCGTGGATGTTGGCCAGCGGCGGCGTCACCGCGAAGTTGGGGTCGCGGTGGCAGTCGCTGCAGCTGGAACCGGTGGCCACCTTGATGTGGTTGTCGGGCATGGCCGCCGCCGGCAGGAAGGCCGACGTGCGGTGGCACTGGTCGCACGAAGCATTGGTGCTGACGTGGCCCAGCGGCTTGCCCTTGACGTTGAGGTTGTTGTGGCAGCTGGCGCAGCCGCCGGGCGCCGTGCCGACGTGGCTGAAGATGGCACCGGCAAAGCTGTTCAGCGTGTGGCAGCTGTCGCAGGCCTGCGCGGTGACCAGGTGCTTGATCGGCATGGCCCGCGCATCACGGGTGTTGTTGCGCGCGTGGCAGGTGGCGCAGTCGCGCGGCGTGCCTTTGAAGATGCCGCGCTGGTGGCAGGTTTCGCAGCGCACGTCCTCGTGCTTGCCCAGCAAGGGGTAGCCGGTGGCGCTGTGGTCGAAGCTGCTGCCGCCGGCCTGGGCTTGCGCCGGTTGGGCCGTGCCGAGCAGCAGCCCCAGCGCCAGCACCAGCATCAACATCGGCATGAGCACCGGCATCAGCAGGCCGCGGACGATCACACCCGCTTGCAAATGAATCGACGGTGGCGCCGCGCCGCCGTGGCCGATGGGCCACAGCGCGTGCACGGTCTTTGCCATCGATAACGCTTGCTTGAACATGAGCCCCAACGAATCTGCGTGGTGTGCCTGCTGCGCCGCCTGGGTGTGCGGGCGGCAGACCACCTGTTGATGCAGTCTCGCCGTGGCGGGTCGGGTCAGGCTTAAGCCGCTCTTAATCTGCAACCGCGCTGAAACACCTGAGCCGGCCACGGCCGGTGCGTGCAGGGGCACCGTCATGGTGTTGGCTGTCCCGCGCGCGGCGCGGTGGCCTGGCGCACGTCGCGCCATTGGGTGGGCGCGTGGCAGGTTTCGCAGCGGCGGCCGAAGCGGCCGTCGTGCACGTCGTCCTTGCGGTGGCAGGCCAGGCAGCCGCTGCCCACGGCGGCAATGGCCTTGCCCGCCGGTGCCGGCTTGGTGTGGCAGGCCAGGCAGGCCGTCTTGCGGTGCTGGCCTTCCAGCTTGTATGTCGTGGCGCGGTCGTGGTCGAAGTCCCACAGCGTCCAGGCGCGGGCGTTGTGGCAGCTCTCGCACTTCGCGCCCAGCGTGCCCTTGTGGCTGTCGTCCTTGCGGTGGCAAGACAGGCAGTCACTGGCCGCTTCCTTGAAGCGCAGGCTCAGGTGGCAGGCGCCGCATTGCACCACCGGGTGCTTGCCGATCAGCGGGAACTTCGTCCTGGCGTGGTCGAAACGCGGCACCTGCCAGTGGGTGTCGCGGTGACAGTCGTCACACTTCTTACCCAGCGTGCCGTCGTGTTTGTCGTCGCGGCGGTGGCAGCTGAGGCAATCGGTGGCGGTGCCGCGCATGCCGCGCAGGGTTTCGTGGCAGTCCTGGCATTTCACGGTGGGCGCGGCGTGGGCGTTGCGCAGCGGGAAGTGGCTGCGGTCGTGGTCGAAGCGGCCTTGCACGTCCTTCCACTTCTGTTCGCCGTGGCAGGTGTCGCACTTCTCGCCCAGGTTGCCCTCGTGCTTGTCTGCCTTGCGGTGGCAGGCCACGCAGGTGCTGGGCGTCTTGCGGTACAGCGCGTCGCTGTGGCAGTCCTTGCACAGGGTCTGCACGTGGGCGCCGCGCAGCGGAAAACGCGACTTCGCGTGGTCAAAGCCCGGCGGCTCTTTCCAGCTGCGCTCGGTGTGGCAGTCGGCGCACTTGGTGCCCAGCGTGGTCTTGTGCTTGTCGTCCTTCAGGTGGCAGGCCACGCAGGCGGTGTCCTGCTTCTTCTGGAACAGCGGCCCGGTGTGGCACGCGGCGCACTTGACCGTGCGGTGCTTGTCTTTCAGGGCGTAGTGCGTGTCGACGTCGTGGTTGAAGCTGCTGGGCTTCCAGGCCTTGGCGCCGTGGCAGCTTTCGCACTTCTCGCCGTACTGGCCCTTGTGCGTGTCGTCCTTCTTGTGGCAGCCGATGCAGGTGCGCGGCGTGTCCTTGTAGCGGCCCTGCGCGTGGCAGCTGTCGCACTTGGCGGTGGCGTGTTTGTCGACCAGCGCGAAGCGCGTCTTGTCGTGGTCGAAGGTGGTTTCCTTCCAGCTCTTGGCGTTGTGGCAGTCCTCACACTTGCGGCCCAGGCCGCCTTTGTGCGTGTCGTCCTTGCTGTGGCAGCCCAGGCAGGTGGTGGGCGCTTCGGCCCAGCGCTTGCCGCTGGCGTGGCATTGGGCGCAGGCCACGGGCACATGCTTGTCGCGCAGTTCGAAGTCGGTGCGGCGGTGGTCGAAGGTCTTGGTGTCGAAGGCGGCCAGCTTGGCGCCGCGGCCGCGGTGTTCGCCGTGGCAGGCGCGGCACTGCTGTTTGCTGTCGCGCTTGCCGTGCAGGCCGGTGTGCTGGCGCACGTCGAGGCCGACTTCCTTGTGGCAGTCCACGCACAGGCCGTCCTGCGCGGCACGGTCGAAACGTGAATGGCAGGCCTTGCAGTCGTGCTCGACCTTCACATGGCCCTGGATCACCGGCCCCGGTGCCAGCACCGATTCGATGCTCTGCGCCCGTAGCGCGCCGGCGCCCAACAGGCACAGACCGACCAGCAGGCAGCGCAGTGCCCGCAGGACACCTTCAGTAGGCATGCACGGCGATGACGTGCACCACGGCGCTGATTGCCAGGATGTACACAAAGGGCACGTGGGCCACGTGCCACCAGGAAAATAGGCGGTCCCAGGCCGCGAACAAGGCCACGCGCTGCGCACCCATCAGGTAGCCGTCGGCCAGTTGGCGGGCTTGTCGCAGGCGTGACTTCATCTGTCGGCGCGACCAGCCTTCGGTGTGCGCCACGGCCACCAGGCGGCGGCGCAATTCGGCGCGGCAGGCCAGCGAGGCGGACCAGCGCACCCAGGGCATGACCAGCATGGTGCGGATGACCTCGACGCCGCCGCGCATGCGCTGCTCCAGCGCGTAGCGTTCGAAACGGCGGCAGCGTTCGATGACGGCGGGCGCGAAGCGCAGCCGGGTGGTGGCGTTGTCGTCCAGCGCCAATTGACCGCGCAGGCTGGCCAGCGTTTCTTTCTCGCCATTCAGGCTGCGGTGCACGCGCAGGTAGAGAAAGCGCCCGATCACGCCACTCAGCGCAACGATGACCATCGAATAGAAAGCCACGCCGGCATTCAATGAACCGATCTGGAAACCCGAATGCAGCAGGATCAGCACCGGGCCCAGCACGCCCAGTGTCATGTGGCCGAAAAACCAGTGGCCGGCCGGGCCCGCGCGGCGCATGAAGCCCAGGTGCTTGCGCATCGGGTAGGTCAGCAGCAGCAGCATGCCCACGCCGCCGGCCACGCCCAGCCAGTAGGCGGTGTCGGACTTGCTGTCGTACAGGCCCAGCCGTGTGAAGCCCCAGCAGGCCAGCACCAGCGCCGTGATCAGCAGGTAGATGTAGAGGTCGCGGGCGCCTGAGCCCCGCTGTGGGGTCGGCGGTGCTTCGGCGGCTTGGTCGGCGGCACCCGGAATGGCGATCGGAACAGGAATGGCGGTCTCGGACATGCAGAATGAATGGAATCAGTCTAGGTGGCCGGGTCCGCCGTTTATTAAGAAGTTCCTCATACTTCCCGCCGTCATTACAGTCCATTACGCTTTGAATCACCGGCAGGCGTTTACAGTGATGAAAAGCGCAGTTGAAAATGAATTCGAATTTCTATTTGCTGATTTACGCCGCCATTGCATTGCTGTTCGTTGGATGGCACGTGGTGCGCCGCCAACGCCGCCACCAATCCGAAATCGGCCAGATGCTGGAAGCGGAAAAGGCCGGCCTGAATGAGCCGCCTTCGCTGCACCCGGTGGTCGATACCAACCGTTGCATCGGTTCGGGCGGCTGCGCGCGGGCCTGCCCGGAAGGCGCCCTGGGTGTCGTCAACGGCAAGGCCACGCTGATCAACGCCGCTTCGTGCATCGGCCACGGCGCCTGCGCGGCGGCCTGCCCGGTGCAGGCGCTGACGCTGGTCTTCGGCACCGAGAAGCGCGGCGTGGACATCCCGCACATCAGCAAGGACTTCGAGACCAATGTGCCCGGCGTCTTCATCGCCGGCGAACTGGGCGGCATGGGCCTGATCCGCAAGACGGCCGAGCAGGGCCGCCAGGCGATGGCCGCCATCCGCAAGCGCAGCGGCGGCCACAGCGCCGCGCACGACGTGGTGATCATCGGCGCCGGCCCGGCCGGCATCTCGGCCGGCCTGAGCGCCATCTTCCACAAGCTGCGCTACAAGATCATCGAACAGGAAGATTCACTCGGCGGCTCGGTCTACCACTACCCGCGCAACAAGCTGGCGATGACGGCGCCGGTCAAGCTGGACCTGATCGGCACGGTGCGCCTGGGCACCGAGGTGCAGAAGGAAAAGCTGTTGGCCTTCTGGCACGAGATCGTCGGCAAGACCAGCCTGGCGATGAATTTCAATGAACGCTTCGAAGGCCTGGACACCCGCCCCGACGGCACCTTCGATGTGCGCACGTCACGCGGCAGGTACCACACGCGTTCGGTGCTGCTGGCGTTGGGCCGCCGGGGCACGCCGCGCAAGCTGGGCGTGCCCGGTGAAGAAACGGCCAAGGTCATGTACCGCCTGGTCGATGCCGCGCAGTACACCGGCCGGGCCCTGCTGGTGGTGGGCGGTGGCGACAGTGCGCTGGAAGCCGCCTTGGCCCTGGCGGCCGAACCGGGCACCACGGTGACGCTGTCTTACCGCGGCGACGCCTACGCCCGCGTGAAGGAGAAGAACCGCCTGATGCTGGACGAGCAGGTGCGGGCCGGGCGCATCCGCAGTCTGCTGAAGTCCAAGGTGCTGAACATCAACGACGGCAGCGTCACGCTGGTGCTGGCCGACAGCGAGCAGCAGGTGCTGCCCAACGACTACGTGATTGTCTGCGCGGGCGGCGAATTGCCGACGCCGCTGCTGAAGTCCATCGGCATCCGCTTCGAGACCAAGTTCGGCAAGGTCTGACCCGCCGCCGGTCGGATCAAGCGCCGTCCGGGAAGGCGACTTCGGCCAGCAGGCCACCGCCCGCTGCGTCCTTGAACTGCACCGTGGCGCCGTGGGCGTCGGCCAGTGCCTTGACGATGGACAGGCCCAGGCCGCAGCCTGGCGCGGTGTTGCCCGGGGCGCGGTAGAAGCGTTCGAAGAGGTGTTCGCGTTGGGCCGCGGCCATCCCCGGGCCGTCGTCAGCCACCCACAGCACCGTGCGCCCGTCTTCGGCGCGCGCGCCCACGCCCAGGGTGCCGCCGGGCCGCGCGTGCGCGGCCGCGTTGGCCAGCAGGTTGCGCAGGATCAGGCCCACCGCGAAGTCCGAACCGCTGAGCGCCGCCACGTCGAATTGCGGGCGCACGCGCAGGTCGCGCTCGGCCGCGGCCGGGCCGATGTCGCCCATCACGCGTTCCAGCACCTGCCGCAAGTCCACGCGCTGGCGCTGCGCGGACAGGCGTGCCGGGTCGCCGGCCAGTGCGTCGCTGCGCGCCAGGTCCAGCAGCTGGCTGACCAGGTGGGCCGCCTGGTCCACGCCGCCTTGCAGGGCGCGCAGCGCGGCGTCGCGTTCGTCAGCGCGGGTGCGCGGGTGGGCGGCCACCTCGGCCTGGGCGCGCAGCCCGGCCAGCGGTGTGCGCAGTTCGTGGGCGGCAGCGGCCACGAATTCGCGCTCGCTGCGCAGTGCGATGTCCACGCGCTGCATCAGGCGGTTGATGGTTTCGAAGGCCGGTGCGAATTCAGCGGGCAGCACGGCGGTGTCCACCGCCCGCAAGTCGGCCGGGCTGCGCGCACCGAGCTGGGTGGTGGCGTCGCGCAGCGGCCGCAGCGCGCGGTGCAGCAGCCACAGCGTTGCCGCCGCCAGGGTCAGCGCCGACAGCAAGGCGGCCAGGCCCAGGTAGGGCCCCAGCAGGTCGGTCAGTTCCAGCCGTTCGGCGATGGGCTCGGCCGCCTGGATGGTGTAGCCCCGACCGGGCGCGGTGATGCTGATCACGCGCAGCCAGACCCCGTGCACCTGCTGCGTGGACCAGCCGGTCTGGGCCAGCGGCATCCAGGGCACGTCGTCCGGTGCGCTCAGGCTGGACAGCACCAGCCGCCCTTCGCGCGACCACACCTGGTAGCGGTAGCGACCCTGAGCCGTGCCTTCGGTCTCGATGTGGCTGGGCACCCGGCCGCCACCGGCTTCGACCTCGTGGATCTCGTGGTCGGCGAAGACCAGCAGGGTCTGCGCGATGTCGCGCAGGCGGGCGTCGAACAGCATGCTGTCTTCCCGCTGGATGGCCCAGTAGATGGCTGCACCGCCGGCCAGCCAGGCCATGGCGCAGGAAAAGGCGGCGATGGCCAGCAGCCGCGACCGCAGGGACCAGCCGGCCCTGGGTTGGTCCATCGCTCAGGCTTCGGCGGCCAAGGTGTAGCCCTGGCCGCGCACCGTCTTGATGATGCCGCCACCCAGCTTGCGGCGCAGGTGGTGCACGTGCACGACCACGGCATTGCCCACCGGTTCCTCGGTCCAGCCGTCCATCGATTCCAGCAGTTGTTCGCGCGTGACGACCTGCCCTTTGTGGCGCAGCAAGGTCTCCAGCAGGCCGAACTCGCGGTTGGTCAGCGGCACGTACTGGCCGGCCACCGAAACCGTGCGGCTGGCCGGCACCAGGCGCACCGGCCCGTGGCGCAGCGCCAGGTCGGCGGTGGTGTCCGGGTGGGTGGCGGCCTGGCCCGGCTGGGCCTCGTGCCGGCGTTGCAGCGCGCGCAGGCGGGCCGCCAGTTCGTCCAGGTGCACGGGCTTGACGAGAAAGTCGTCGGCCCCCAGGTCGAGCAGGCGGATGCGGTCGGCCACATGCTCGCGCGCGGTCATCACCACCACGGGCAGCTTGAAGCCGCCGGCGCGCAAGCCGCGCAGGGCGTCCTCACCGGGCATGTCCGGCAGGCCGAGATCGAGCACCAGCCAGTCGTAGGCCTGCGCCTGCAGAGCCGCTTCCACGTCGCGGCCCTGGGTGATCCAGTCCACCGCGATGCGCCCGTGGCCCAGCCAGGTGCGCACGGCGTGGGCCAGTCGGGGGTCGTCCTCGACGAGCAGCAGCCTCATCGGCAGCCTTAGCGGACGGCCTCGGCGATCTCGATGCGCACGTCGCGCGCACCCAGGGCCATGGGCGCGCTCAGCACCTGCAGGTCGCCCGGGCTGGGCATGGCGTTGCCGGTCTTGCTGATGCGCGCGCCAACCACCACCTGGCTGGCCGACGACAAGCGCGCGGCCGGGCTCATTGCCAGGCTGTCGTCGAGCTTGAAGTCCAGCGGCAGGTCGCTGACCTTCTTGCGCAGGATGGCCAGCGGCATCTTCGAGCCGGTGGGCGCGCGGGCGAAGATGAAGACGGTGTCGTCGGGCCCGACCTGGCCCTTCAGTTCGGCCTTCAGCGTCAGGCGTCCGGTGATGGCTTCGGCGCCGGCGGTCGCCGCCGGGGCGTTCGCATTGGCCGCATTGACCGCTGCAGCGGGTTCGGCGGGCGCCGGTGCGAACAGGTCGGCACCGGGCGCACCCGGCGCTGCGGCCACTGGCGGCATGCCGCCCCGCTGGCGTGCTTCTGCCAGTGCGCCTTGCAACTGCTTGGCGAAATCACCACCCGGCTCGCTGGCCTGGATGGCGCGTTCCCAGTAGTCCACCGCCGCTTTGAAGTCGTTGTGGTTGAAGGCCACCGTGCCGGCCAGCGCCAGCGCCTTGACGTTGGCCGGGTCCAGCTTCACGGCCTGCATGATCAGCCGCTCGGGCTCGCCGTCCAGCGTGCGGTTGTTGACCACGGCCAGGCCGTCGGCGTAATCGGCCAGCACCTGGGCGTCCTGCGGGCGGAGCTCATAGGCGCGCTTGTAGGCCGCCAGGGCTTCGGTGGCGCGGCCCAGCGAGTTGTAGGTGCGGCCCAGCATCGACCAGCCCTCGGCGTCGTCGGGCTTGCTTTTCAGGCGCTCGGCCAGGCGCTCGATCATGGTTTCGACCTGCGCACTTTCGGTGGCATGTGCCGCCTGCTGCGGGCCGGGCTCGCCCGGGCCGACGGACCAGCCCACCCGGTTGCCCAGCCAGGCGTAGCCACCCACGGCGAAGGCCAGCACGAAGGCGGCCACACCGGCCACCAGCGGGCGCGGTGCGCGCACGGCTGCCGGGGCTGGGGTTGGTGTCGATGCCGATGCCGATGCCGATGCCGATGCCGCAAGGGCTGCGGCTGCGGCGGGTGCCGTGGCGCCTGCCGCAGGCCCGGGGGTGCCGCCGGGGTTCAACACCCAAGCCAGCACCCGGGCTTCCAGCGCCGACCGCGCGGTTTTCGCGGCGTCGCCGGTGAGCACGCCCTCGGCAATCAGCGCATCGATCTGCGCCAGTTGCGCTTTCAGCTTATCGAGCGTTTCGGAGTTCGGGGTCATCGTCGGGCGTGTCGGGGTCAAAGGCATCGGGGCTGGTGCGCTGGCGCTTGCGCAGCATCAGGAACAGGCCTGCCAACGCGCCCACCAGCAGCAGCGGCGGGCCCACCCACAGCAGCGCGGTGGTCGGCTTGAAGGGCGGCTTGTAGAGCACGAAGTCGCCGTAGCGCGCGGTCATGTAGTCGCGGATCTGGTCGTCGCTCTGGCCCTTGGCCATCTGGTCGCGGATCTGGTTGCGCAGGTCCACGGCCAGGTCGGCGTGCGAATCGGCAATGGTCTGGTTCTGGCAGACCAGGCAGCGCAATTCAGCGGCCATCACCATCATCCGGGCTTCCAGCGCGGGGTTGGCGGCGACCTCGACGGCTTCCTTGGCCGAAGCGCCACCGAAGACAGCCAACGCCAAAGCCAAGCACAAGCCAGGGAACCGGCTTCGCCGGGCCCTAGGCGAACGGCCCCCTCGGGGGGTAGCGAGCGCTAGCGAGCTTGGGGGCTCCATTTCAACCATTGAGTTTCTTGAGTAGCGGATCGATCTTGTCGCGCAGCACCTCGGGCGTGATCGGCCCGGTGTGCTTGAAGCGCACCACGCCCTGCTTGTCGACGACGAAGGTCTCGGGCACGCCGTAGACGCCGTAGTCGATGCCGATGCGGCCGTCGGGGTCGGTCAGCGATTCGGCGTAGGGGTTGCCCAACTGGCGCAACCAGGCCGCACCGGCTTCGTTCTTGTCCTTGTAGTTCAGGCCGTAGATGGCCACCGGCGACGTGCGCGCGTAGGCCACCCACAGCGGGTGCTCGTCGCGGCAGGGCGCGCACCAGCTGGCCCACACATTCAGCACCCAGGCCTTGCCGATCAGGTCGTCGCGGGTCACGCGTTTGTCGGGCTGCGACAGCAGCGCGGCGCTGAAGGCCGGCGCCGGTTTGTCGATCAGCGGGCTGGGCACTTCGCGCGGGTCCAGCTTCAGGCCGATGGCCAGGAAAGCGACCAGCACCAGGAAGCCGGCCAGCGGCAGCAGGTAGCGGTTCAAGCAGCGGCCTCCTGGGTGCGCGCGGCGGCGGCGGCCGTCTTCTTGACGCGGTAGCGCCGGTCGCTCATCGCCAGCAAACCACCGGCCATCATCATCAAACAGCCGCCCCAGATCCAGACGATGAAAGGCTTGTACTGCACGCGCACGATCCACTCGCCGCTGGGCAGTTGCTCGCCCATCGAGACGTACAGGTCGCGCAGCGGGTTGCTGTCCACGGCGGCTTCCGTCATCGGGTTGCTCTGCACGCGGTAGATGCGTTTTTCGGGTAGCAGCGTGGCCAGCAGCTGGTCGCCCTTGCTGACTTCAATGCTGCCCTGCATGGCCTGGTAATTCGGCCCGGGCACCTGGCGCAAACCGGTCATCTTGAAGCGGTAGCCGGCGATCTCGGTGCTGTCGCCGGGGCCCATCTTCACGTCGCGTTCGGTCTCGTAGGTCTTGACCATGGCCACGCCGAAGGCGAAGGCCGCCACGCCCAGGTGAGCGGCCAGCATGCCCCACATGGCCAGTGGAATCTGCCGGGCGCGGTGGCCGATCTGGCCGACACCGCCGCCGGCCGGCAGCAGCCTGTCCTTCAGGTCCACACCCAGCGAGGCAACGATCCAGAAGGCCATCAGCAGGCCGCCTGTCGTCAGCAGCGCAATGCGGCCGGCCCAGGCGCCCACGCCCAGCGCCGCCACCAGCGCGATGACCAGCGCCGGGCTCAGGCGGCGCACCAGCGGACCGATCTCGTCCTGCTTCCAGCGCGTCAGCGGGCCTATGCCCATCACGAACACCAGTGGCGCCATCAACAGCGCGAACACGGTGTCGAAGTAGGGCGGGCCGACGCTGATCTTGCCCATGCCCAAGGCATCGAGGAACAGCGGGTAGAGCGTGCCCAGCAGCACCGCTCCGCAGGCCACGGCCAGCATCATGTTGTTGACCAGCAGCAGCGATTCACGCGACAGCAAACCGAAGCGCTGGCCCAGGCCGACCTTGGGTGCGCGCCAGGCGAAGAGCGCCAGACTGCTGCCGATGACGACGACCAGGAAGCCCAGGATGAACAGGCCGCGCCGCGGGTCGGTGGCAAACGCATGGACTGAGCTGAGAACGCCCGAACGGACCAGGAAGGTGCCCAGCAGCGACAGTGAAAAAGCCATGATGGCGAGCCACACCGTCCAGACCTTGAAGCCGCCGCGTTTCTCGCTGACGGCCAGCGAATGGATCAGTGCCGTGCCGGCCAGCCAGGGCATGAAGGACGCGTTTTCCACGGGGTCCCAGAACCACCAGCCGCCCCAGCCCAGTTCGTTGTAGGCCCACCAGCTGCCCAGGCCGATGCCGAAGGTCAGGAAGACCCAGGCGGCCGTCGTCCACGGGCGCGTCCAGCGCGCCCAGGCGGCGTCGAGGTTGCCGCCCAGCAGCGCCGCGATCGCGAACGCAAAGGCCACGCTGAAACCGACGTAGCCCATGTAGAGCATGGGCGGGTGGATGACCATGCCCGGGTCCTGCAGCAGCGGGTTCAGGTCGCGG
>JANPHI010000132.1:0-18271 GCA_031424355.1 Betaproteobacteria bacterium | reverse complement strand
GATCAGGACGCCGGCATCAAGCTGATCCTGCGTGCGATCGAAGAGCCGATCCGCATCATTGTTCAAAACGGCGGCGGCGAAGCCAGCGTCGTGGTGAACGCGGTGCTGGGTGGCAAGGGCAACTACGGCTACAACGCTGCCAACGACACCTACGGCGACATGATCGAAATGGGCATCCTGGACCCGACCAAGGTGACGCGCACGGCACTGCAGAACGCAGCCTCCGTCGCCAGCCTGATGCTGACGACCGAAGCCATGGTTGCTGAAGCACCCAAGGACGAATCGGCCGGCGGCGGCATGCCCGGCGGCATGGGCGGCATGGGTGGCATGGGCGGCATGGACATGTGATGTCCCACCCGGCGGCCTGGCCGCCGGGGCTGTTCTGCACAGGCCTGCACACCGTTTGGTGGGCAGGCTTTTTTCATGGGCGGGCCGTAAACTGATGACGCCATGGCCTCATCCGTCTTCCCACCCGCACCCGCACTTGCCCCGACCGTTGCACCTGAAGCCGCATGGCTGCAACGCGCCGAGCAGGGTGATGCGGCCGCGCGCGGCGCGCTGTTTGCCGCGCTCTATGCCGACCTGCACCGCATCGCGCGGCGCGAAGCCGGGCGCTATGGCGACCTGCCTTCACTGGGCACCACGACCTTGCTGCACGAGGCCTATCTGGACATCGGCGGCCGCGCCGGCCTGGCCTTTGTCGATCAGGCTCACTTCCTGGGTTATGCCGCCCGAGCCATGCGCGGCCTCGTCATCGACCACGTGCGGCAGCGCCACGCCGCCAAGCGCGGCGGCGGCCTGCACATCACCCACCTGGACACCGAAGGCGCCGAGCAGTGCGCCGAGCCCGACGCACTGCAGGACTTGAGCGATGCGCTGGACGAACTGGCGCACACCGAACCGGCGCTGGCCCATCTGGTGGACCTGAAGTTCTTCTGCGGCTACACGCTGGTGGAGATTGCGGCCCTGCAAGGCCTGTCAGAGCGCACCGCGCAGCGCCAGTGGGACAAGGCGCGCCTGCTGCTGCGCCACGCGCTCAGCCAGGCCTGAGGCGGCGCAGCCGCCTGCAGCGCCAGCAGCCACTCCACCCGCCGCACGATGCTGCCCGAACGCTGGCCCGAATTGCAGCCCTGGCTGGACGCTGCGCTGGAAGCCGACGGCGCGGCCGCGCAAGCCGCCGTGCTGCAGCGCCTGCAGGCGCAAGACGCCGACCTGGCCGACCAACTGCAAGCCCTGCTGCGCAGCCACGCGCTGGCGGGCCACGAGGGCTACCTGGAACACCCGCCCGACCGGGGCTTGTTCGGCTCGCCACTGGCCGGGCAAAGCCTGGGCCCGTGGACCTTGCAGACGCTGATCGGCGAAGGCGGCATGGGCACTGTGTGGCGGGCCACGCGCAACGACGGGCACTACGACGGCGTGGCGGCCGTCAAGCTGCTGAACCTGACCCTCGCCAGCCCCGCGCGCATGGAGCGCTTCCGCCGCGAGGGCGACATCCTGGCGCGGCTGACCCACCCGGCCATCGCCCGCCTGCTCGACGCCGGCGCCACGCCAGCCGGGCAGCCCTACCTGGTGCTGGAACACGTGGACGGGCTGGCCATCGACCGCCATGCCGACGCGCAGCGCCTGGACATCGCTGCACGCATCCGCCTTTTCATCACGCTGCTGGGCGCCGTCACACAGGCCCACCAGCACCTGGTCGTGCACCGCGACATCAAGCCGTCGAACGTGATGGTGACCGCCGACGGGCAGGTCAAGCTGCTGGACTTCGGCATCGCCAAGACGCTGGCGCCCGAGGCCGGCGACGCGGGCCCGGACAACCTGACGCAACGGGCCGGCGCGATGCTGTCGCCCGGCTATGCGGCGCCGGAGCAACTGACCGGCGGCGCCATCACGGTGGCCACCGACGTCTACGCGCTGGGGGTGCTGCTGTACGGCCTGCTGAGCGGCCGGCACCCGGCCATGCGGGCGGGCGATGCAGCGGCGCTGGCCTTGCGCAACACGCTGGAACGCGACGCGCCGCTGGCGTCGGTGGCGGTGCTGGCAGGCGGCGAAGCCGGCGTCAACGCGGACACCCTGGCCACGCACCGTGGCTTGACCAGCGCCAAGGCGCTGCGCCGCCAACTGCAGGGCGATCTGGACAACATCCTGGCCCGCGCGCTGCGCCGCGAACCGGCCCAGCGCTACGCCAGCGCAGCGGCTTTCGCCGATGACCTGCAGCGCCATCTGGCGCATCAACCGGTGCAGGCGCGCGCACCCAGCCTGGCCTACCGCGCGCAGCGTTTCGCGCAGCGCCATCGCGTGCCGGCGGCCGTGGCGGTGGTGGGCCTGGCGGCAGTGGTGGTCGTGGGCGCACAGGCCTGGAACACCCAGCAGGCAGCCCGCCTCAGCCAGGCCCGCGCGGCCACGGTGGACGGCCTGCTGCAAAGCCTGTTCAGCGGCATGAGTCCCGACGTGGCCGCCAACCGCAGCTTCAGCGCACGCGAACTGCTCGACCGCGGCCAGGCTTTCCTGGACCGCAGCCCGACCATCGACACCGTCACCCGCCGCGCCGCGCGCGGGCGCATGGCCGGGCTGTACCGCGACATCGGTGCCTTCGAGCCCGCAGCTGCGGCCTACGCCGCCGAAGCGCAGGAGGCCGAACGCGGCGGCGACCCGCGCAGCCATGCGCTGGCGTTGTGGAACCTGGCCGATGTGCAACTGAAGCAGCGCGATTTCAAAGCCAGCGCGGTCACGCTGGAGAGCCTGGCCACGCTCAGCGCACCGAGGCTGGCGCAAGACCCTGAACTGGCCGGCCGGCTGGCTGTGTTGCAGGGCGAGTTGCTGCTGGGCACCGGCCAGTACGCACAAGCGGCAAGCCGCTACGCCAGTGCAGACGCCAGCCTGGCCCAGGCCCGGCCCGCCGACCTGGAACTGCAGGCGCGCAGCGCGCAGGGCCACGGCTGGTCAGCACGGCTGGCCGGGCAGATGGCCACCGCCGCCCTGCAATTGCGCCGGGCCGCGGCCTACGCGCAGCAGCGCGGCGAACCGGGCACCGTGGACCGACTGAACATCGAAGTGCAGATTGCCGCGCTGGACAACTGGCAGGGCCGCCACGCCGAAGCCGGTCGCGGCCTGGCCGCTGCGCAGCAGGAACTGGCAGCGCGCCTGGGGCCGCAGCACCCGATGGTGGTGCTGGCGGTCAGCGAGCGGGCCATTGCCGAACTGCGCCAGGGCCACTTCGACGCCGCCCAAGCACAGCTCCTGCAACTGCGCGGCGGCGGCGGCCCGGCCGACGCCTGGCGCGGTCCGTACGCCGACGCGCTGACCGCGCGCATCAGCATGTACCAAGGGCGCAGCGAACGGGCCGAACCCGCCTTGCGCGCGCTGCTGCAGGCCAAGTTCAACGAAGAAGGCCGGGCCAGCGGCAAGACCGAGCCCCTGCGCCGGCTTCACGCTGAAGCCCTGCTGCGCCTGGGCCGCAACGCCGAAGCCGAAGCCGCCTTGCGCGTCAACGCCGGCCACCTGACCGCACTGAACCAGACCGCGCAGCACAACAGCGTGGCGGCAACCCACGTCTTGCTGGGCTGCGCGCTGGCGCGTCAGGGTGACGTGCCCGGCGCGACGGCGCTGTGGGCGCAGGCCGCACCGCTGCTGGCCGAACAACTGGGCCCGCAACACCCCTTCGCGCTGGTTGCCGCGGCGTATGTGGCGCTGGCCGACCCCGCCAGCACCGACGCCACGCGCCAGGCGCTGGCCGACCGCCTGCAGCAGCAACTGGGCTGGCAGGACGGCGCGCCGCGCCTGGCCCAGTGGCTGCGCGAACGCGGTGCTGCCGTCGACTGGCGACAACTGCCGGTGGTGCTGTGACTGGCGGCTTTGCACGGTGCTTTTCGATTCCTGTTGTGGCACGCGCGACGGCGATTACCGTTGCCGTTGTCACCGCCATTGCGCCTGCCCGCCACCTCTGACCTGCCAACTGAAGCCTGGAGCACCCCGATGAGCCGACCCCGCATGAAGATCTCGACCGTCCCGCGCATCGGCGCTGTGGCCCTGCCCGGCCTGTTTGGTGGCCTGTTTTTAGGCCTGCTGGGCGGCGCTCCGGCGGCGTGGGCGCAGACGGCACCCCCACCGCCGCCTGGCACGGCCACCAACCCCAGGGCCACCTTGTCGTGCCAACTGATCGCGAATTCGTCGGGCAACGGCACCGGTGCAGGCGGCGCCGGCGTGATGCAACTGATCGGTGCGCCGGGCCTGGCCAGCGGTGGCGCCTGGGCCGGCGCCGAGCAGAGCGGCAAGACCCACCAGCGCACGGTCAACTTCAATTTCGCGTTCAGCAACTTCGACCAGTTGATGCTGACCCTGACCAAGCCGCCACCCACCGTGCGTTTCCGCGTCGACAAGGCCAGCACCACGGTCTACACCGCTGACGGCGGCTTCAACGGCCCGCACTGGGCTGAACTGAACGGCGTGTTGAACGGCAGCCAGCGCGGCTGGGCGTGGAACGACAGCGTGATGCAGACCCGCCTGCCCACCAGCGCGCCTTTCGCCAACCGCTGGATCATCGAACTGCGGCTGAGCGGCCAGCGCATGAACACGGTGCTGGCGACGCCGCCGGCCGCCTTCGAACAATTCGTGCGCTGCGAATTGCCGCTGAAGCGCTGAAGCGCCGAAGAGCTGCCCCTCTGAAGGGGGTGCGGCCACCGAAGTTGGCGGCTTGCGCCGGCGCCTTGCGATTCCCCTGTTGAAGACCCACACCCAGGCCGCCGGCCGAGGGGTCTTCAGCAGGAGACCCCCGATGCACAGCGAAACCTGGACGGCCGCCGACGGTGGCCGCTACACCCTGCGGCCATCGCGGGCGGAAGACGCTGAACTGCTGGCGGGCCTGCTGAACGGCACCTTGGCGGGCGCTTCCCGCTTCCAGCGCTTCCACGGCACGCTGGGCCAGCTGTCGGCGCCCCGCCTGCAGCAACTGGCCAGCGCCGACTTCGTGCGCCACCACGCCTGGGTGGTGACGCTGGACGATGCGCAGGGCACCCAGGCCGTGGCCGAGGCGCGCTTCTATGTTTCAGCCGACGGCCAGCACGCCGAATTCGCGCTGTCCACCGCCTGCCGTTGGCAGCGCCAGGGCATCGCCACCCGCCTGATGCGCCACATGCTGGCGGCAGCGCGCAGCCACGGCCTGCAGCGCCTGCAAGGCGAGGTGCTGTGCCACAACGAAGCCATGTTCGCGCTGCTGCGCCGCTGCGGCCTGGACTGCGCGCCGCACCCGCAAGAGCCTGGCTTGATGCTGGCCGAACGTTGCTTGCAGCCTGCGCCTGCAGCCCAGGCCACCCGCGCTGCAACGCGCGCCACCCACCACAGCTTCGACCGCTGCATGGACCGGCTGATCGGCCTGCGCCTGGCGCTGACCGGCGCCTTCAGCCACTGAGCGCAGAGGCCCACCATGATGCACTTCGAGAAACCCAGCTACACGCTGGTGCTGGGCAGCGGCGGCGTGAAAAGCATTGCCGGCCTGGGCGTGATGGCGGTGCTGGAACGCGAAGGCCTGCTGCCCTCGGCCGTCGTCGGATGCAGCGCCGGCGCGATCTTCGGCGCGGTCATCGCCGCCGGCCACAGCGCGCGCAGCGCCACCGAAATGGCCACCCGGCTGTGGTCACGCGACATCACCAGCCAGCGCCGCCACCGCGCGCTGTTTGAAGTGGTGATGCCACGCCTGGCCGGCTTCGGCGAGCGGTTTGCGCTGCGCCATGACGGGCTGATCGGCCAGCGCCTGTTCGAAGCCTTCGGCGACCTGCAGATCGAACACCTGCCACTGCCGCTGCGTGTGCAGGCCACCGACGCCGTGACCGGCGCTTCGGTGCTGTTGACCCAAGGCCGTGTGGTCGACGCGCTGCGCGCCAGCGTGGCCCTGCCCTTTCTGTTTGCGCCGCACCGCGTCGGGGGCCGGCTGCTGGTCGACGGCAGCCTGTCCGAGCCGCTGCCGCTGGCCGCCGTCGCGCCCGACCACATCACCGTGGCGCTGGGTTTTCGCGTGCCCTCCCCGCGCCACTGCAACAGCGCCACGCGGCTGGCCACCCGCATCACGGCCGCCCTGTCGAACAACCTGCTGGAAGCCCGCCTGGCCGCCGCCGACAGCAGCCGGCTGGTGCTGATGCTGCCCGAGCTGCAGCGCCGCGTCGGCCTGTTCGACACCGAAGCCATGCCTTACCTGCTGGACGAAGGCCGGCGCGCCGCCGAGGCCGCGCTGCCGCGCCTGCGCCTGCTGCTGAACCAACGCGTGCCGCTGGCGGCCACGGCCTGAAGCACGCGCCGAAGGCAGGGCGCGGGCGCCACGGCAAAGCCTGAAACACCCGGCATTTCCGGGCATCGGGCCGGCGCGGCGCCGGATAATCCGGTCGCATGTCTGCGCCGCATGTGCCCCCCCGCCTGCAGCAGTTCGTCGACGACGAAATGCTGCGCGCGCCCCTGCTGTTCGACCAGGTGGTCGATGGCGGGCAGGACCGCCTGCGCAAGAACCTGCCCGCGCTGGGCCCGCTGCAACGCGCGGTGGCGGCCGAACTGCTGCAGGCGCTGCCCAAGCAGCGCCAACGGCTGGCCGACCACTTCATCCGGTCCCTGCACGAGCAGGTGCAGGAAGACCTGGCCTGGCACCAGCCCAAGCGCAGCGCGGCGCCGTCCAAGCCGCTGGCCCTGGCACTGGTGGACGAGGACACGGTGGCGCTGGACGTCGAGCTGTCGCATGCCATCGAACTGATCAAAAGCAGCTGCGAACACGAACTGCGCGACCTGCAGACCTTCACCTCGGCGCTGGTCGGCGACATGGACGTCTCGCGCGACCACAACCCCTTCCGCGCCGAGACCTACGCCCGCGCCCTGGGCGCTGCGGTGCAGGCCCTGCCGCTGAGCACAGCGCACCAGGTGGCGCTGATGCGCCAGGCCGGCCCGGCGCTGGCGCCGCTGCTTCGCAAGACCTACGCCGGCGCGTCGTCGCGGCTGGAGGCGCAGGGCGTGGAGCCCGCGGCCTACCGCACCGTCATCCTGCCGTCGGGTGTGCGCAGCGCCGGGCGCTTCGGCGAAACCACCTTCAGCCCCGACCTGCACCGCATGCGCGACAGCATGCCGGCGCCTTTTGACGCCGTGCCGGCCCGCCAGCCGCAGGCGCAGCAACCCACCCACGCCACAGCCGCCGAACGCAGCGCGCCACGCCCCCTGCCGCGCCCGGCTGGCGCCCCGCTGGAGCCCTGGAGCGACGTGGCCGGCAGCACGGCCAGCCGCGCCGACCGCCAGGCCATCGAACTGGTCAGCCGGCTCTTCGAAGCCATGCTGGGCGACGCGCGCGTGCCCGACGACGCCCGCCCCGTGATCGCCCGCCTGCACAGCCCGGCCCTGCGCATGACGCTGCGCGACGCCAGCCTGCTGGACCAGGACAAGCACCCGCTGTGGCGCTTCATCAACCGCCTGGTCTTCGAGGCGCAGATGACGCCCGACAGCCACGACCCCGATCGCATCCAGCTGCTGCGGCTGGCCCAGGCCACCGCCGACCAGCTGGCCACCGAAGCCGAGCAGGACGCCCGCTTGTACCGCTGGGCCTATGAACGTCTGGATGCCTTCCTGCAGAAGCGCTTCACGCGGCGGCTGTCGGCGGCGTCCAGCCACATCGGTGCGCTGCAGAAGCTGGAAGACAAGCTGACCGCCGGCCAGGTCACCCCGTCCACGCTGCACGGCATGCTGGACGTGCCGCAGCTGGACACCGTGCCGGCCGAATTGATGGAAGAGGCCGCCCCGGTGCCCGGCTCGCGCGCCGACGCCGAGAACTGGCTCGACAGCCTGCTGCCCGGCGACTGGGTGCGCCTGTTCCTGCAGGGCCGCTGGGTGCACGCCGCCCTGCTGTGGCCGGGCGACCGGCGCGAGGTCTGGCTGTTCGGCGATGGCGGCTCAGACGCCACCTGGGCCGTGCGCCGCGGTGCGCTGCTGATGATGCACGGCGCGCGGCTGGCGAAGAAGCTCAAGCAGCGCTCCATCGTCGGCTCGGCCGCCGCGCGCGTGCACGACCAGATGGCGGCGTCAACCGCCGCTTGAGGCGCCGTCCGGCGTGTCGTTTGCAGCGCCAGCGGCATGGTCGGCTGCGGGGTCTGGGGCCGTGTCGGCCGTATCGACCGCCAGGGTTGGCACCGTCGCGTCCGCGCCGGCTTCGGGGGCCGCCGGCTGCTCGCCATGCGTCCAGCCGTAGACCGTTTCCGCGACATCACCCAGGCCCTGCCGGTTGAGTGCCGAAAACAGCGTCACGCTGATGTCCGACGCCTCGGTCGTGACCTCGGCCAGCACCTCTTGCGCCGCCAGCAACGCCAGTTGCCCCTGGCTGCGGTTCAGCTTGTCGGCCTTGGTCAGCACGGCCAGCAGGCGCACTTCCCCGTTGACCAGGCGTGGCTGCATCAGCGCCAGCAGGCGGCGGTCGAGGTCGGTGAAGCCGAGGCGCGAGTCGATCATCAGCACCACGCCATGCAAGGGCCGGCGCAACTGCAGGTAGTCCGACATCACCTGCTGCCAGCGCAGCTTGGCCGACCGTTCCACCGCCGCGTAGCCGTAGCCGGGCAGGTCGACGAACAGGGTGTCGGCAGCGTCTTTCGGACCCACCTCGAAGACGTTCAGGTGCTGGGTGCGGCCCGGTGTGCGCGAGGCGAAAGCCAGGCGCTTCTGCTGGGCCAGCCGGTTGATGGCGGTGGACTTGCCGGCATTGCTGCGGCCGACGAAGGCGATCTCGGGCAATTCCAGCATCGGCAGCTGGTCCAGCTGGGCGGCGGTGGTCAGAAAACGCGCGCCGTGGGTCCAGGCGAGGGCCAATTTTTCGGCCGCGCCAGGGGTCGTTGAGGGGGCGTGCAAGGTGCTGGTCATCGTGCATTGTAAAATTTGCGGTTTGTTGTCCTCACAACACCTCGTTGAAGGCTCTCGCATGAAGTCGATTCCCGTTTCTGGTCAGCTTGCCCGCTGGTCTGCCCGCGCCCAGACCCTGGTGGCCGCGTCGGCGTTTGCTGTGATGTGCGCCGGCCCGGCCGCTGCCGCCGCAGAGGCCCATGCGCCTTTCAAGGCCGACCTGGCCAAGGGCCAGCAACTGGCGGCCGCCTGCGGCGCCTGCCACACGCAAGACGGGTCGCGCGGCATACCCGCCAACCCCATCCTGCAGGGCCAGCATGCCGAATACCTGGTCAAGCAGCTGGTCGAGTTCAAGGGCGGCAAGCGCAAGAACGCGGTGATGACGGGCATGGCCGCCACCATCGCCAGCGAAGAAGACATGAAGCACATCGCGGCCTTCTACGCCAGCAAGACCGCCAAGCCGGGCTTTGCCAAGGACAAGAACACCGTGGCCCTGGGCGAGAAGATCTACCGCGGCGGCATCGCCAGCAAGCAGGTGCCAGCCTGCGCTGGCTGCCACAGCCCGAACGGCGCCGGCATCCCGGCCCAGTACCCGCGCATTGGCGGCCAGCATGCCGACTACGCCGAAGCGCAGCTGCTGGCCTTCCGCTCGGGCGCCCGCGCCAACAGCGCGCAGATGATGGGCATCGCCAGCAAGCTGAACGACGCCGAGATCAAGGCCGTGGCCGACTACGTGGCCGGTTTGCACTGAACTTGCGCGACTTCTGAACGCCAACAAGGGCCGGTGACACACCGGCCCTTTTGCTTTGTGGCAAGGTCGCCCGGCGCGCGGTGGCACTTGTAAGGTCCGGCCATCCTGCCCGACTGAAGCCCAACCGCCACGGAGTCACGATGCACCTGCTCAAGTCCACCGCCCACAACCACGCCGTCAGCTCCGAGATCACGCCCCAAGGCGTCTACCAGCAGCGCCGCCGCTGGATGCAGGCCCTGGCCGCATCGGCCGCTGGTGCCACGCTGCCCTGGCAAGTCCAGGCTCAGACCACCCGCCCGGGCAAGCTGGCCGCACTGGCCGGCGCGAAGAGCGCGGTGCCCGGCGCCCTGGTGATGGACAAGATCACGCCCTACGCCGACATCACCAGCTACAACAACTACTACGAATTCGGCACCGACAAGGCCGATCCGGTGCGCACCGCCGGCACGCTGAAGACGCGGCCTTGGACGGTGGCCATCGAAGGCGAAGTCAAGAAGCCCGGCACCTACGACCTGGATGCGCTGCTCAAGCTGGCGCCGATGGAAGAGCGCATCTACCGCCTGCGCTGCGTGGAAGGCTGGTCGATGGTGGTGCCCTGGGTCGGCTATTCGCTGGCTGAACTGATCAGAAAAGTCGAACCCACCGGCAACGCCAAATACGTGCAGTTCGTGACCCTGGCCGACAAGGCGCAAATGCCCGGCCTGTCCGGCGGCTCGCTCGACTGGCCCTATGTCGAAGGCCTGCGCCTGGACGAAGCCATGCACCCGCTGACGCTGCTGGCCTTCGGCTTGTACGGTGAGGTGCTGCCCAACCAGAGCGGCGCCCCGGTACGTGCCGTGGTGCCCTGGAAGTACGGCTTCAAGAGCGGCAAGAGCATCGTCAAGATCCGCTTCGTCGAGAAGCAGCCCAAGACCAGCTGGGAAACCGCCATCCCGCAGGAATACGGCTTCTATTCGAACGTGAACCCCAAGGTCGACCACCCGCGCTGGAGCCAGGCCACCGAACGCCGCATCGGCGAAGACGGCCTGTTCGCCAAGAAGCGCCCGACGCTGATGTTCAACGGCTACGAGGCACAAGTCGGGCAGCTCTACGCCGGCATGGACCTCAAGAAGTTCTACTGATGGCGCTGACCTCGGTGCGGCCGGGCCAGGCGGCCCTGCCGCTGAAGCCCGCCCAGCGCTTCAACAAGCTGCTGCTGCACAAGGCCACCAAGCCGCTGCTCTTCCTGCTGGCGCTGGCGCCCTTCCTGTGGCTGTTCTACGGCGCCTACACCGACCAGCTGGGTGCCAACCCGGCCGAGAAGCTGATCCGCAGCACCGGAGACTGGACGCTGCGCTTCCTGTGCATCACGCTGGCGGTGACGCCGCTGCGGCAGACGTTGGGCCTGAACGCGCTGGCGCGCTTGCGGCGCATGCTGGGTCTGTACACCTTCTTCTACGGCGTGCTGCACTTCCTGGGCTTCGCCTGGCTGGACATGGGCTTCGACATCGACGCCATCCTGAAAGACATTCCCAAGCGGCCCTTCATCCTGGTCGGCACGGCCGCGCTGCTGCTGATGGTGCCGCTGGCCGCCACGTCCTTCAACCGGGCCATCAAGGCGCTGGGCGTGGCGCGCTGGCAGCTGCTGCACAAGCTGGTCTACGCCACCGCCCTGCTGGGCCTGCTGCACTTCTTCTGGATGCGCGCGGCCAAGCAGAACTTCGGCGAATGGTCGGTCTACGCGGCCATCATGGCCGTGCTGCTGGGGTGGCGGGTGTGGAAGTGGTTGGCGGCGCGGCGCGTGGCGCTGGCGCGCGCCTGAACAGCCCCTCAAATATCCGGGTGATTCACCTGAGTTCAAGGGCTAACCCGCGAACGGTGGCGCCACTGCATTCCTAGACTTCAGCCACAACGCCGCGAGCGGACATCGCGGCTTGAGGACGGAGACTCCCATGAAGCGACGCGCATTCCACCGGGCCGGCACACGGCTGGCCTTCACTCTGATCGCTTCGGCCTGTGCCGCGGCCACCGTGCCTGCCCAGGCGCGGGTGACGAAGATCGTCATCGACAGCACCACGGCGCTGACCGGGCTCAGCATCCCCTACGAGACGGTGCGCGGCCGCGCCTTCGGTGAACTGGACGGCGCGGACGCCCACAACGCCGTGATCAACGACATCAGCCTCGGGCTGGACGCTGACGGCAAGCTGCGCTACGAGGCGGCCTTCACCATCAACAAGCCCGTGGACATGAGCCTGGCCAGCGGCTTCCTGTGGCACGACGTGCCCAACCGCGGCGGCACCATCAGCCCCACCGGCGTCGGCCTGGGTAATGGCGACGTGCTGCTGGCCAGCGCCTGGCAGGGCGACAACGCCGGCGCGACGGCCGTGCCGACCAACCACGCCACCGGCACCAACCACTGGCTGGTGCTGCCGATGGCCAAGAACCCGGACGGCTCGCTCGTGACCGGCAACGTGCTGGCGCGCATCGTCAACCGCAGCGGCGTGGCCTCGCAGGGGCTGCTCATCGGGGGCAACCCGGTGCCCTACCTGCCGGCCACGCTGGACACCACCCAGGCCACGCTGACCACCCACACCCACGAGACCAGCGACGGCGTGGTCAGTGTGGGTTCGGTGATCCCGTCCACCGACTGGGCCTATGCCACCTGCAGCGCCGCCAACCCGTTTCCGGGCACGCCGCAGAACATCACCATCACCTCGCTGCCCGGCAGCCTGCCGGTGCAGATCTGCCTGAAGAATGGCTTCGACCCCAATTTGCTCTACCAGCTGGTCTACCCGGCCAAGGGCGCCTACGTGCTGGGCGCCGGCATCGCGGCCTTCCGCGACGTGGGTTCCTTTTTCAAGTACTCGGCAAGCGACGACTTCGGCACCGCCAACCCGATAGCCGGGCGCATCACCGCTTCGTCGATACGCGGCTCGTCGCAGTCGGGCAACTTCACGCGCCAGCTCATCTACATGGGCATGAACCAGGACGAGGCCAACCGCAAGGTGCATGACGGCGCCTGGCCGCAGATTGCCGGCCGCCGCGTGGTGGCCAACATGCGCTGGGGCCAGGCCGACGGCGTGCTGGAGCTGTACCAGACCGGCAGCGAAGGCGCGCAGTGGTGGACGGACTTCCCCGACCCGCTGCGCGGCAACCCGACCAAGAGCATCTTCTCGCGCTGCAACCTGAACGGCACCTGCCCGAAGATCATGGAGCACTTCGGCAGCGCCGAGGTCTACGCGCTGAAGATGACGATGGAATGGGTGGGCACCAGCGCCGACACCGACATCCCGCTGACGCGCAACGTGCGCCGCTACTACATCCCCAGCACCACGCACGGCGGCAACGGCGGGGCGGTCAGCACCTACTTCGTGCCCAAGCCCACAGGCACCACCGGTTGCCCGGGCAACAACTACAACGCCGGTCAGCCCGCCGCGCTGCTGGCCAACCCGATGCCATCGACCCAGATGGTCAGCGTCATCCGCTCGGCGATGCGCGCTTGGCTGTTGAACGGCACGCTGCCACCGCCCAGCCGCTACCCGACACTGGCTGGCGGCAACCTGGTCGACCCGTCCTTCATCGGCGCCAACTTCCCGGCCGGCGTGCCGGGCGTGGACTACAACGTCTTCAAGCCCGAGAACTTCATCTTCCCGGTGTTCGACTACGACTGGGGCCCGCAATTCAACAAGAGCGACGCCACCGGCGTGGCCACCAACTTGCCGCCGCCCATCACGCAAGTGATCCCGATGAAGGTGCCGCGCATCGACGCCGACGGCAATGAACTGGGCGGCGTGCCCACCGTGCTGAACATGGCACCGCTGGGCACCTACACGGGCTGGAACATCGCCACCACCGGCTTCCACAAGGGGCAGGTCTGCAACTACACGGGCGGCTTCATCCCCTTCGCCACCACGCTGGCCGAACGCCAGGCCACGGGCGACACCCGGCCGTCGCTGCAGGAACGCTATGTCAACCACGCCGGCTATGTCGCCAAGGTCACCGACGCGGCCAACAGCGCCTTTGCGCAGGGCTACCTGCTGGCTGCCGACCGCGATGCCCTGATTGCCGCCGCCCAGGCCAGTACCGTGCTGGTCGGCGTGGCCAAACCCTCTACCGAGCGCACATTCAAATGAACAAGACCCTGACCAGCCTCTTGCTGGGCGCCGCCCTGGCGGCGCCGGCCTACGCCGTTCCTTTCATCGGCCCGGGTTCACCGGGTGCGCTGGCCACCAGTGCCACCGGCAACCTGGCGATCAATGCCGGCGGCGGTACGGCCACGGCCAGCGCCGCCTCGCTGGTGCTCACGGGTGGCGACGCCGAACCCAACGGCTGCACGGGCGGCACCTACTCGGTGCTGGGGCCCTGCCGCATCCAGGCCGTGTATGCGGCGCCGGGCATCTATTCGTTCACCTGGGCCTACACCACGGCCGACAGCGCCGGCCCCGCGGGCGACTTGTTCGGTGTGCTGGTCGACGGCGTGGCCTTCACGCTGTCCGACCTGGGCGGCGCGGTGGCGCAGGGCGGCAACAGCCAACAGTACGTGGCCAACACGTCCTTCGGCTGGTTCCTGAACTGCACCGACTGCATCGGCGGCAGCGCCACGGCCACGATCACCGCGCTGGCCGTGCCGGAACCTTCAGGCTGGGCGCTGATGCTGGCGGGTGGTTGCGCCGTGGCCGGCCGCGCCTGGCGCCGCAAGGTTGCGGCGGCCTGAGCGTCACCGCCCGGTCCGTTCCGTTAACAGCCGCGGCCTGGTGCCGCGGCTGTTTTCATGTCAGCCGCGCTCACTTCATCAAGCCCGGCAGCCACAGCGCGATGCCCGGGAACAGCAGCACCAGCACCAGGCCGACGGCCAACGGCACGCAGAACAGCGCCGAGCCGCGAAAGATGGCGCTCATCGCCACGTCTTTCAGCAGCGCGTTCATTACGAACATGTTCATGCCCACCGGCGGGCTGATCAAACCCACCTGCACCACCAGCACGATCAGCACGCCGAACCACACCGGGTCGTAGCCCAGCGCGGTGACCACCGGAAAGAACACCGGCAGCGTCAGCAACACCATGGTCAGTTCTTCCATGATGGTGCCCAGCAGCACGTAGACCGCCATCATCGCGGCGATCAGCGCCAGCGGTGGCAGGCCCAGGTGGGTGATGCCGTCCTTCAGGTCGTTCGGCATGCTGGTGAAGTTGACGAAGTTGCTGAACAGCGTCGCGGCAATCAGGATGGTGAACAGCATGGCCGTGGTGCGCGCGCTTTCCACCAGCACCTCGACCAGCGTTTTCAGCGTCAAGGCGCGCCGCGCCAGCGCGAAGCCGAAGGCGCCGGTGGCGCCGATGCCGGCACCTTCCGTGGCCGTGAACACGCCGCCGTAGATGCCGCCCAGCACCACCGCCACCAGCAGCAGCACGCCCCAGATCTCGCGCAGCGCGGCCCAGCGCTGCGGCCCGGGCGTGCGCTCGGCAGCCGGGCCGGCGGCCGGGTCGCGGTGGATGATGACGGCCACGCCCCCCATCAGCAGCAGCGCGCACAGCAGGCCGGGCAGCACGCCAGCGGCGAACAGACGGCCGATGTTCGTCTCGGTGACGATGCCGTAGATGACCATGATGGTGCTCGGCGGAATCATGATGCCCAGCGTGCCGCCGGCCGCGATGACGCCGGTGCTTAGGTAGTCGGCATAGCCCAGCTGTTTCATCGGCGGGTAGGCCACCTTGCTCATCGTGGCGGCGGTGGCGATGCTGCTGCCGCAGATGGCGCCGAAGCCCGCGCAGGCGATGACGGTGGCGTGCGCCAGCCCGCCGCGCTTGTGGCCAACGAAGACGAAGGCGGCGCGGAACAGCTCGTGCGCCAGCCCGGCCCGGGCAACGAAATTGCCCATCAGGATGAACAGCGGCACCACGCTCAGCGTGTAGGCGAAGCCGGTGTCGTAGACGACCTGCGCGGCCCCGGCCGCCGTCGGCCCCCAGCCACGCAGCAGGCCCAGGCCGACGGTGCCGACGGCCCCCATCGCGAAGGCCAGCGGCACGCGCAGCAACGCCAGCACGAAGACGGCGGCGAAGCCCAGCAGCGCTTCGGTCATCCGCCCACCATCGGTCGGGGTCCATCGCCGGGCGGCGACACGGCCAGCGCCGCGTGCACCGCCGCCGTCAGCCCGCACAGCAGCGCCATCGCGCCGACAAAAGGCCAGACCGGCAGCTTCAGTTGCGCGGTGGTGTCACCGTAAGACGCCATCTGCCCCGCCTTGACCCACAGCAGCCACGCCAGGCCGCCCAGTGCGGCGCAGCACAGCGCGTCGATGACCGCGCGCTGCAGGCGCAGCAGCGCGGGCGGCAGGCGGCTGTCCAGCGTGTCGAAGACCACGTGCTCGCCCTGCAGGCTGACCAGCGGCAGGCCGGCGAAGATCACCGCCACCATCAGCAATTCGGTCAATTCCAGCGAACCGGGCAGCGAGGCCGCGAAGAGCTTGCGGCCGACCACGTCCACCGCCGTCAAGGCCATGATGGCGAAGAGCGCCGCAGCGGCCAGCGTGCCGCACAGCGCGGTGAGCAGCTTCTTCACATCGACATCACTGCAATTTGGCGATGTCGGCGCGCAGGTCGGCCAGCGCCTTTTTCGGGTCCTTCATGCCCTTGGCCTCGGCGGCCTTGGCCCAGGCATCCACCAGCGGCGCGGTCTTGTCGGCGACGACCTTGACGAAAGCCGCGTCGGCCTTGCCCATCTGCACGCCCGAGGCCTGCATGAAGGCCAGGCCGCGGCGGTCGGCCTTGTCCCAGGCGCGGCCGAAGGCATGGGCGGCGGCCTCGCCCGACAGTTCATCGACGGCCTTCTTCACGTCAGCCGGCAGGCCGTCGTACTTGGCCTGGTTCATCATGAAAACGAAGCTGGTGTTGTACAGGCCGCCCGGGAAGGTGGTGCCGTAGCGCACCACCTTGTCGATCTTGAAAGCCTCGACCGATTCGGCCGGGAACAGCGTGCCGTCGAGCACGCCCGACGACAGCAGCTCGTAGTTTTCGGTGGACGGCTTGAGCGTCACGTTCATGCCCAGCGCCTTGCCGATCTCGTTCACCACGCCGCCGCCCACGCGCCACTTCAAGCCGCCCAGGTCTTCGGCCCGGGTCACCGCGCGCTTGGTGTTGAAGACCGCGCCAGGGCCGTGGGTGAACACCGTCAGCACCTTCACGCCCTTGTGCTCTTCCAGCATGGCCGGCGTCTTGGTCACGGTGCGCTGGAAGGCCACCGACACCGCTTCGGCGCTGTCACCCAGGAAAGGAAATTCGGCGATCTGCGTGGTCACGAAACGGCCCGGCGTGTAGCCGTGCACGGTGAAGGACACGTCGGCCAGGCCGTTGCGGACGGCGTCGAAAGTGGCCGGCGGCGCCGCCACGGCGCGCGGCAGGATGTTGCACTTTGCCTTGCCGGCGGTCTTCTTTTCCAGCTGGGCGCACCAGTCTTTCTGCACCTCGCTCAGCGCGTGCGTGGGCGGCACCCACGACGACGCGGTCAGCACGACCTGGGCCTGGACCGACGACGTGCCGGCCACGCCCAACAGGGCGGCAGCGACGGCCAGCGGCCGGGGAAACCGGGAAAAGCGGAAGGCAGCGCGCATGACGGGAACTCCGAAAACCAGGGTGGATGGGACCAGGGCGGGATTGTGCGGTGTCGGCCCTGGACGGCCGCCAGCAGGCCGCCCGCCGGTGCAGCGTGACACCTGCACGCACCGCCCCCGTGAACACGGGGACCGCCACGCCGGCTTCGCTGGCTAGGATGAATCCAACGCTTTTCCCATTGACGCACCGCCTGGATTTCGAGAGACCGCAGCCATGCCCTCCGCACCCGAACACCTGCCGCACGACGAGCCCGCCCGCAACGCCTTGCGGGTGGCTGCCGCCGCCCTGGATGCGGCCGAGCAGCAGGGCCAGGCCCACGCCATCAGCGCCGCGCTGGCGCAGATGGCACGCTGCCTGGCGGCCATGCAGGCGCTGGCCCAGGCCGAGACCTACCTGGACAGCGCGCTGCGCTGGGCCCGCGCTGCGGGCTCCACCGACCACACCGTGGACCTGCTGTGCGACCTGTGCGACCTGGCCGAGCGCCTGGCCAGCAGCCAGGACCGGCGTGCCGCCGGGCTGGGCCACGCCGCCCGCGAACGGGCCCGCGACCACGCTTTCGAAGCCAGCCTGCTGGCCGGCCGCGTGGCCGACCCCGATTGGGAAATCAAGGTGCTGCTGCGCGTCAGCGATGTGCTGGACCGCTGCGGCGACCGCGACGACGCGGTGCACTTGCAGACCCGTGCGCTGCGCCTGATGGCCCACGACAGCAGCGCCCCGCTCGACCCGCGCGTGCTGCCCGGCCTGGGCCGGCTGGCCGACCACTGACCCCCCCAAAGTACGGGGTTGGACCGTAAGACTTCGTGTAGACGGGCCGATAGTTCATGCAAACGGTGGATGATTCAGCCCTGAATTGTTCGCATCAGGTCGTGCATCCGCCGACCATCGCCTTGGAGCACACCATGATCAAGAAAACCACCTTCGCCGCCGCAGCCGCCAGCCTGCTGCTGGCCGCCGGCCAAGCCAGCGCCGTCACCATCACCTTCGACGACCTGGCTGAGGGTGCCGTGCTGTCCAACCAGTACGCCGGCGTGACCTTCAGCGCCAATGCCTTCGTCGATCCCACCCCCAGCCCCACGGGCGGCTGGG
>JANPHI010000131.1:0-1745 GCA_031424355.1 Betaproteobacteria bacterium | reverse complement strand
ATGGCCACCGACAAGCGCGAATACACCTTCGCGCAGACCTTCCCCACCGGCACCCACGCGATGTGGCTGTATTACTGGATGGCCTCGGTCGGCATCAACCCCATCAAGGACGCCAAGGTCATCACCGTGCCGCCGCCGCAGATGGTGGCCAATATGCGCGTCGGCAACATGGACGGCTACTGCGTCGGCGAACCCTGGAACCACCGCGCCATCATCGACGGCATCGGCGTCACGGCGGTCACCACGCAGGACATCTGGAAGGACCACCCCGAGAAGGTGCTGGGCACCACCGGCGACTTCGTCAAGAAGTACCCCAACACCGCGCGCGCCGTGATGATGGCGGTGATGGAAGCCGGCCGCTGGATCGACGCCGGCCTGCAGAACAAGAACAAGATGGCCGAGACCATCGCCGACAAGAGCTACGTCAACACCAGCGTCGACGCCATCAACCAGCGCATCCTGGGCCGCTACCAGAACGGCATGGGCAAGACTTGGGACGACCCCAACTACATGAAGTTCTTCAACGACGGCGCGGTCAACTTCCCCTACCTGTCTGACGGCATGTGGTTCCTGACCCAGCACAAGCGCTGGGGCTTGCTGAAAGATCACCCCGACTACCTGGGCGTGGCCAAGCAGATCAACCAGATCGCGCTGTACAAGGAAGCGGCCGCGCAGCTGAAGGTCAACGTGCCCAAGAGCGACCTGCGCAGCAGCAAGCTGATCGACGGCGTGGTCTGGGACGGCAAGGACCCGGGCAAATACGCCGACGGCTTCAAGATCAAGGCCGCTGCGGCGGCCTGACGGCGGGCACCATGGTTGCAGCCGTTTTCCACGCCAAGCTGGATGCGTCGCCGGTGGCAGCGGGCGCTGGTGGCAACGCCAGCGCCAGTGCTGCTGTGCATCCGGCCGCCCCGCCGGCCCTTGCCCGGCCCCAGCCCCAGCCCAAGCGCACGCCCATCGACTGGCGGGAGGTGTCGCTGACCGTGCTGCCGCCGGTTTTCGGCCTGGCCCTGCTGGTGGCCGTGTGGGGGCTGTTGACGATGAACAGCACCACCTTCCCGACGCCCGCCGCGACCTTTGAAGCGGCCGTCAAGCTGTTCGCCGACCCCTTCTACCGCAAGGGCCCCAATGACCAGGGCATAGGCTGGAACATCCTGTTCTCGCTGGAACGCGTGGCGGTGGGCTTCGGCATGGCGGCCGTGGTGGGCATCCCGATGGGCTTCATCCTGGGCCGCTTCACCTTCATCAACCGCATGCTGAACCCGCTGGTCAGCCTGCTGCGCCCGGTGTCGCCGCTGGCCTGGTTGCCGATCGGCCTGCTGGTCTTCAAGGCGGCCAACCCGGCGGCCATCTGGACCATCTTCATCTGCAGCATCTGGCCGATGATCATCAACACCGCCGTCGGCGTGCAGCGCGTGCCGCAGGACTACCTGAACGTGGCCCGGGTGCTGAACCTCAGCGAGTGGAAGGTGATGACGAAGATCCTCTTCCCCGCCGTGCTGCCCTACATGCTGACCGGCGTGCGGCTGAGCGTGGGCACCGCCTGGCTGGTCATCGTGGCCGCCGAGATGCTGACCGGCGGCGTCGGCATCGGCTTCTGGGTGTGGGACGAGTGGAACAACCTCAACGTCAAGCACATCATCATCGCCATCTTCGTGATCGGCATCGTCGGCCTGCTGCTCGAACAGCTCCTGGTCACCATCGCCAAGAGGTTTTCGTATGACGATTGATCACAACGCCCTGAA
>JANPHI010000130.1:0-6411 GCA_031424355.1 Betaproteobacteria bacterium | reverse complement strand
CGGCAAGACGATTCGCGACGGCATGGCGCAGTCGCAGCGCATGCGCTCCGAAGGCGCGGTGGACACCGTGATGACCAACGCGCTCATCCTCGACCACTGGGGCATCGTCAAGGCCGACATCGGCATCAAGGGCCAGCGCATCGTCGCGATCGGCAAGGCCGGCAACCCCGACGTGCAGCCGGGCGTGGACATCGTCATCGGCCCGGGCACCGAGATCATCAGCTGCGAAGGCACCATCGTCACCGCCGGCGGCATCGACTGCCACATCCACTTCATCTGCCCGCAGCAGATCGAGGAAGCGCTGATGAGCGGCGTGACGACCATGCTGGGCGGCGGCACCGGCCCGGCCACCGGCACCTTCGCCACCACCTGCACGCCCGGCCCCGAGAACATCCACCGCATGCTGCAGGCCGCCGAGGCCTTCCCGATGAACCTGGGCTTCCTGGGCAAGGGCAACGCCACGCAGGCCGCCGCACTCAGCCAGCAGATCGCCGCCGGCGCCATCGGCCTGAAGCTGCACGAGGACTGGGGCACCACGCCGGCGGCCATCAGCAACTGCCTGGACGTGGCCGACGCCACCGACACGCAAGTCAGCATCCACAGCGACACGCTGAACGAAAGCGGCTTCGTCGAAGACACCATGGCCGCCACCGGCGGCCGCACGCTGACCGCCTTCCACACCGAAGGCGCGGGCGGCGGGCACGCGCCCGACATCCTGCGCGTGGTGGGCGAGGCCAACTTCCTGCCGGCCAGCACCAACCCGACCATGCCCTACACCGTGAACACGGTGGACGAGCACCTGGACATGCTGATGGTCTGCCACCACCTCGACCCGTCCATCGCCGAAGACCTGGCCTTCGCCGAAAGCCGCATCCGCCGCGAGACGATTGCAGCGGAAGACGTGCTGCACGACCTGGGCGCGATCAGCATGATGTCCAGCGACAGCCAGGCGATGGGGCGCGTGGGCGAAGTCATCATCCGCACCTGGCAGACGGCGCACAAGATGAAGGCGCAACGCGGCGCGCTGCCCGGCGATTCCGAGCGCAACGACAACCACCGGGTCAAGCGCTACATCGCCAAGTACACGATCAACCCGGCCATCGCCAACGGCATCAGCCACGACGTGGGCAGCATCGAAGTCGGCAAGTGGGCCGACCTGGTGCTGTGGCGGCCGGCCTTCTTCGGCGTCAAGCCCAGCTTGATCCTGAAGGGCGGCTTCATCGCGGCGGCCTTGATGGGCGACGCCAATGCCGGCATCCCGACACCGCAGCCGGTGCACTACCGCCCGATGTTCGGCAGCTACGGCCGGCTGGTGCAGGCGACGTCGCTGACCTTCATGAGCAAGGCCGCGATGGACAACGACATCGGCGACGAGCTGGGCCTGAAGAAGCGCCTGTCAGCCGTGCACGGCTGCCGCAGCGTGAAGAAGCCCGACATGGTGCTCAACGGCTACCTGCCGAAGATGGAGATCGACGCCCAGACCTACCGGGTGCGGGCCGACGGGCAGCTGCTGACCTGCGAGCCGGCCACGCTGCTGCCACTGGCGCAGAAGTACTTTTTGTTTTGAACCGACGGCTCGCGACCGCCAGCCTCAGCGTTCGCCCAGCGTCGCGCTCTCGCTGAGGATCAAACCTTCGCTGAGGATCAGCCCTTCACTCAGGATCAGGCCCTCGCTGAGGATCAGCCCTTCGCTGAGGATCAGGCCCTGGCTCAAGGTGACGCCGCTCCACAGGGTGGTGCCACCGCCCGAACCCAGCCAGCCCTGCAGCGTGGTAGTCGGCAGGAAGACGCCGGTCTTGCCCACCACCGACGAGGCGCCGGCCAGGCTGTCGCCCAGCACCACGCCGCTGGTCAGCAGGGTCTGGCTGCTGGTGATGGCGGTGTCGGTGAAGGACTTGACGAAGGTGTTGGGCGTGATGCCGCTGCCCGACCAGTAGATCGGCTGGCGGAAACGCACCACGCCACTGGCCCAGGTGATGCGCGGGTCGAAGATGGGCTGGTAGCTCATCAGCGAACCACCGCTGACCACGTGGTTGCCGCCCACGTAGGCCATGCCCGACCAGTAGAACGCCGCGCCGTTGACGGCCGACAGGCCCGCGGGCGCGACCTTGCCGGGCGCCAGCATCGACGCCCCGGGTGCGATGGTGCCGGCGGCGATGGCGCTGGACAGGTCGGTGCGCAGGGCGCGGGCCACGCTGACCGCACCTTCGACGTTGAGCAGCCCGGTGCCCTGCTGCAGCAGGTTGGCGTTGGGCAGCGGTTGCGCCGAGGCCTGCAGGATGGCCTTGATGACCGGCGGGGTCAGCCCCGGGTTGGCCTGCAGCAGCAGCGCGGCCGCGCCCGCCACCGCCGGCGCGGCGATGGACGTGCCGCTCAGCAGCATCTGCGTCTCGTTCAGATTGGCCGTGATGCCCAGCGGCGTGACCAGCGACTGCGCGTAGACGCGGCCGAGCATGTTCCAGGTCAGGCCGGTGGACGCGGTGGCGCCGGCACCGACGATCTTGTTGCCGGGCGCGACGAGGTCGGGCTTCAGCAGGTTGTCCGCGCGGCGCACGCCGGTCGCGTCGACCCAGGCGCTGCGCGAGGGGCCGCGTGAACTGAAGAGGTTGACCGTGTCGTCGCTGCGCGCGACGGTGTCGTGCAGGTTCACCGCGCCCACGGTGATCACGCTCGGGTCGTTGCCCGGCGAACTGACGGCGCCGTAGACCTCTTTGCCCGCTGCGTTCTGCCCGAAGTTGCCCGCCGCCACCACCACCGTGATGCCGGCCGCCGTGGCGCTGCGCACGGCCACGCACAGCGGGTCGGTCTGCCAGCTCTCGGTGGAATCCGAGGCCAGGCTCAGGTTCATCACGCGGATGTTGTATTCCTTGGCGTGGTAGATCACCCACTGGATGCCTTCCAGCGCGTCGCTGACCGTGCCCTGGCCGGCGTCGTTCAGCACCTTCACGTCGTAGAGGTTGGCGGCGGGCGCGATGCCGTTGATGTCCTGCGCGCGCAGGTCCTTGGGCGCGAAATAGCGGCCGGCAATCACCGAAGCCACGTGCGTGCCGTGGCCGTAGGCGTCCTGCGTGACGGCGGTGTCGGCCGCGATGGCGGCCTCGTAGCTGGCCAGGGCCGTGCTGTTCGGCGCCAGCGACGTGGCGCCCGCCGCCGCGCCGGCCCAGTTGGCCGCCGTGGTGTTCAGCATGTTGACGTTCTTCTTCACCCGCTTGCCGCCGCTGCCCTGGTTGAAGACCTGGTGGGCTTTCATCACGCCCGAGTCGAGCACGGCGATGCCGATGCCGGCGCCGTCCAGGCCGATGTAGTTGGACTTGTTGGTGTAGGTGCGCACCGAAGTCCCCGAAGTGCCGGTGACCGCTTCCAGCGTGCTGGCCGTGCGCTGCGTGCTGCGGTTGGGCGACACGCTGACCACGTCGCTGCGCTGCGCCAGCACGGCCACGTCGCTGGCCTTGATCTGCACCGTCAAGGCATGCACCGCCGGGTGCACCGCGTGCACCGCCCCGCCCAGTTTCAGAACGGCCGCCCGCAGTTCGCTCATCTGCGGGTCGCTGGCATCGCTGACCACGATGGCCTGCACGTGCGCCACGCCGTTGATGCTGCGCGACCACCGGGCGCGCTGGGCACCGGGTGTGCCGACCTCATCGCCCAGGTCGCGCGCGACCTTGTGGTGGCGTTCACCACCCGGGCCGGCGTGGGCGCTGCGCAGACCGACACCCGGACACAGCAGGCCCACGGTCGCCAGCAGGGCGACGGCGGTGCGGGCCAGGCGGCGGCGTTCGATGAGAACGATGAAGGGGGCGTGAGACGTCATGGCATTCCTGGGTGGCGAGGATCTGTCCGTGGGTGCGAACGGGCGTGAGGGCGAAAAACGCACCGTGCACCGTTCCGATACGGCGTCTGCGGCTGACCCGGGGGCCACCTTCCGCAGGGGCTCGAATGCGCAGCTGACCGGGGCCACCCCTGCGTTTCGAGATGTGTTTATTTTGCGCAAACCGCCGCGCTCCAGGCCGTGCGCAGATCACGAATGAGCGGCCTTCGTGGTGCTGTTCCGGCGATCAACCGGCCCGCTGCCGGTCTTGCAACAGGTCGCGCGACAATGCCCGCATGCTGACCATCAACAAGCTGATTCCCCAGGGTCGCGGCCTGGCGCCCGCCCTGCTCAAACGGGCCGCACAGGTCGAACTGCCGTGGGACCTGCGCTGCAAAAGCCGCTTCGACATCACCGACGCCAACGGCCGCACGCTGGGCGTTTTTCTGCCGCGCGGCAGCGCCGTGCGCGGCGGTGACGTGCTGGTGGTGGAAGACGGCAGCCTGGTGCGCGTGACAGCCGCTGCCGAGCCGGTGCTGGTGGTGCAGGCCTGCGCTGAGCACGGCAGCCCCTTCGACCTGCTGCGGGCGGCCTACCACCTGGGCAACCGCCACGTGCCGCTGGAACTGCAGCCCGACCGCCTGCTGCTGGAACCCGACCACGTGCTGGCCGAGATGCTGCGCGCCATGCATTTGATCGTCACCGAAGCGCAGACCGCCTTCGAACCCGAGTCGGGTGCCTACGCGGCAGCTGACGGCGACCACAGCCACACCGCACCCGTACGCGGCAAGCCCCTGGGCATCGCCTTGAAGGCGGCACCGCACGTGCACGGCCCGGGCTGCGGGCATGACCACGGCCACTGAGTCCGCCGCCACCCGGCTGCAGTTGATGTGGCTGGCCTCGCCGGCGCTGCCGGTAGGGGGGTTCAGCTACTCGGAAGGGCTGGAGGCGGCTGTCGAAAGCGGCCATGTCGGGAGCGAAACGCAGGCCGCAGCCTGGTTGCTGGCACAGCTGGAACTGACCTTGGCCCGGTCCGACCTGCCCGCGCTGGCACAGGCTTGTGCCGCCTGGCAGGCGCACGACGTGGACCGCATCACCGCGCTGAACGACTGGCTGCGCTGCACGCGCGAAAGCGCCGAGTTCCGCGCCCAGGCCGAGCAGATGGGCCGCAGCCTGCTGGAATGGCTGCGCAACGGCCCGCAGGCCACCGACCCGCGCCTGGCCACCCTGGCCGCCCTGCAGCCGGCGCCGCTGTGGCCCACGGCCTTCGCGCTGGCCGCCGTGCTGGCCGGTGGCGACGCCCGCGGCGCCCTGCTGGCCTTCGCCTGGGGGTGGGCCGAGAACATGGCGCAGGCAGCGATGAAAGCCGTGCCGCTGGGGCAGTCGGCTGCGCAGCGCATCCTGGCGCAACTGGCGAACGCCATTCCCCAGGCCGTCGAAGGCGCGCTGGTCCTGCCCGACGCCGACCGCCAGGTGCACAGCCCGCTGCTGGCCATCCTGAGCGCACAGCACGAGGCGCAATATTCACGGCTGTTCCGCTCTTGAGCGGCAGCGCGGACCGTGGGTGAACCGGCTTCAGCGGGTTTCAGCGGGTTTCAGCGGGCTGCAGCGGGCTGCAGCGGGCGTCAGCGGGCACCCGTCACACGGTGTTCACCTAACTTTGCAAGCCCGACCAACGCCCGCCGGGCGTTCGCGGCATGATGGACGGGTTGATCTGGAGGTATGGCCATGCTGAACACACGATTTTCCTTGCGGGCGCTGGCCCGGCCCGCGGCCGCCGCCGCGTTGCTGGTGGGCGCGATGACCTCGGCCCAGGCCGGCGGCGTGGCGGTGGGTGTGGACATCGGTTTTCCGGTCGCGGGCGGCTACGCCAGCTACAGCGCCGGCGGCCCGGTCGGCGTGATGAACGTGGGCTACCGCGGTGGCCACGGCGGGCGCGGTGGCTACTACCGGGGCGGTGGCGGCTGGGGCTGGGGCGTCGGCCTGGGTGTGGGCGCAGGCCTGCTGCTGGCCGCACCCTGGTACTACCCGCCCGCAACGACCGTGATCGTCGAACAGCCGCCGCAGACCATCGTCGTGCCGGCCCCGCCGCCGCAACCGCTACGCCCGGAGCCGGTGATCTACCCGCGCAACGGCCAGACCGCGCAACAGCTGGAAGCCGACCGCCAGGACTGCAACCGCTGGGCGACCACGCAGCCCGCCGCGCTGAACGATTCATCGGTCTTCATGCGCGCCGTTGACGCCTGCATGGACGGCCGGGGTTACACCACGAAATAAGCACACAAGCGCATGAGCAACAGCCCCCTGCACCACATCGCCGGCCGCACCAAGAAGCTGCCGCCGCTGCGCGTTGGCGTGGGCGGCCCGGTCGGCTCGGGCAAGACCACGCTGGTCGAGATGCTGTGCAAGACCATGCGCGACCGCTGGGACCTGGTGGTCGTCACCAACGACATCTACACCAAGGAAGACCAGCGCCTGCTGACGGTGGCCGGCGCGCTGGACCCGGAACGCATCGTGGGCGTGGAAACCGGCGGCTGCCCGCACACCGCCATCCGCGAAGACGCGTCGATCAACCTCGAAGCCGTCGACCGCATGCTGGAGAA
>JANPHI010000129.1:0-1672 GCA_031424355.1 Betaproteobacteria bacterium | reverse complement strand
GCCATGGTGCTGGCGTCCAGCAGCGGGCCGTCGGCGCGGCCGTCAGCGTTCAGCGCCAACTGCTTCTACACGACGGGGCCGCCGGCCTCCATCTTCTGCTGGGTGACGCGGATGCCGGCGGCGGGGCAGCCGTGCGCGGTGTCGAGGACGTGGGTGCTGAGGTGGCCCATGGTTTGCTGCTCTCGCATGAAGTTGCGGCGCGGCGTGCGCTGCGGTCCGGGCTTATTCTCGACTCCCACGCAAGAACGTTGCCACCCGCTCTCCTTGTTGCTGTCCCCTGTTGCCATCTCGCTTGCAACCCGCCGCTGCCATGACCGAACCGTCCCACCCCAGTTACCCCCGCGACCTGCGCGGCCACGGCCGCAACCCCCCGCACGCGCAGTGGCCGGGCGGTGCGCGCATTGCCGTGCAGTTCGTCTTGAATTACGAAGAAGGCGGCGAGAACAACCCGCTGCACGGCGACGCCACCAGCGAGACTTTCCTGTCGGAGCTGATCACCGCCCAGGCCTACGAAAACCGCCACATGACGATGGAGTCGATGTACGAATACGGCTCGCGCGCGGGGGTGTGGCGCATCCTGCGTGAATTCGACCAACGCGGCCTGCCGCTGACCATCTTCGGCGTCACGTCGGCCTTGCAGCGCTACCCCGAATTGCTCGACGTCTTCCTGGCGCGTGGCGACGAAATCGCCAACCACGGCCTGCGCTGGATCCACCACCAGCACATGCCCGAAGCCACCGAGCGCAAGCACATCGCCATTGCCACGCAGCAGCTGAAGCAACTCTGCGGCGCGGCCTGGACCGGCGGCTGGTACACCGGCCGCGACAGCCCCAACACCCGCCGCCTGGTGGCCGACCAGGGCGGCTACGCCTACGACAGCGACTACTACGGCGACGACCTGCCCTTCTGGCTGAGCGTGCGCAAGACCGACGGCACGCTGGCGCCCCATCTGGTGGTGCCCTATTCGCTGGACACCAACGACATGCGCTGCGTGCAGGTGCAGGGCTTCAACACCGCCGACCACTTCCACACCTTCCTGCGCGACAGCTTCGACGCGCTGTACGCCGAAGGCGACCCGCAAGGTGAGGACCGCCCGAAGATGATGAGCATCGGCATGCACTGCCGGGTGCTGGGCAAGCCCGGCCGCTTTGGCGCGCTGCAGAAGTTTCTGGACTACGTGCAAAGCCATGAACGCGTGTGGATCTGCCGCCGCATCGACATCGCCCGGCATTGGCAGCAAGTACACCCCTACAGCCCGGTCGCTGCACTTTGACTCCATGACTTTGACGCTTGCCTTTCTCAATGCCGCCCCCGAAGACACGGTATTGCAACAGTTGCCCGGACTGTACGAACACTCCCCCTGGATCGCCGAACAAGCCTTGGCGGCGCGCCCGTTCCGCTCTCTTGCACAGTTCAAATACGCCATGGTCCAGGTGCTGGCCGCGGCGGGCACGCAGGCCCAGCTGGACCTGATCCGCGCCCACCCGGAGCTGGCGGGCAAAGCCGCCGAGCCGCTTACCGCCGAATCCAGCCACGAGCAAAACCAGGCCGGCCTGACCCGCTGCACACCCGACGAACTGGCGCTGCTGCGGCAGCTGAACGCCGACTACGGCGCCAAATTCGGCTTCCCCTTCATCTTGGCCGTGCGCGGGCCGCGCGGTACGGGTTTGCG
>JANPHI010000128.1:0-3162 GCA_031424355.1 Betaproteobacteria bacterium | reverse complement strand
CGGCGGCCGGGGCAGCGGCGCTGCGCTGCGCCGTGGCGCGGGCGACGGGCTTGGCCGCGGCGCCGTGGCCGCCGTCGCCGTGGCCGGTTGCCACCTTGGCCGGTGCGCTGTCGCTGCTGCTGGCGCGCGACACCACGCGCAGCACGTTCGGGTTCGGAGCCTCGGGCGCCCTGGTCGCACCGAGTTTTTCGGCCAGGCGCTCGCGCACGATGTCGAGCGGGTCCTTCGGGGCGCCGGCGTCGCGCTTGGCAGCGGCTTTCGGTTCGGCCTTCGGTTCGGCCTTGGCCGGCGCGTCGTGGCCGCCGCCATGGTCGGCCGCGCTGGCCGGCGCGGCGGCAAGCGTGAAGGCGCAGGCCAGTGCGGCGGCGAGCGAGGGTCGGGCGAACGAGGGCGACAGCGGCATGGCGGGCTCCGGCACGGGAAGAGTGGTGTCTCGTGCGGTTATCGGCCGACCCCGCCAAGCCTTGAATCAGGTCAAGTCATGTCACGCGAGGCTTGACCCAGACCCAGGCGACGATGCCGATGCTCATCATCAGCAGCGAAGCAGTGGCCAGCGCCACCGTCGAGTGCATCACCAGCGGCGAAATCACGCCGGCCACCAGCGCGTTCGCCGCGCTGCCGATGCAGGCCTGCAGCGAACTCGCCATGCCACGCCGCTCAGGCACCAGGTCGAGCACCAGCAGCGTGACGACCGGCACCATCAGCGCCCAGCCGAACGAGAACACCGCGATCGGCAGCATCGCCCACCAGGCCTGCGCGGTGAACAGCAGGTTCAGCACCAGGTTCGCCAGCGAGACCAGCAGCATGATGACGAAGCCATGGCGGATCTGGTGCTTCGGCTTGATGCGCCCGGCCAGCCGGCCCGACAGGAAGGCGCCGGCCATGATGCCGCCGATCGTCAGCGTGAAGAACCAGAAGAACTGGCCCGGCTGCAGCCCGAGGTGTTCACCGAGGAACACCGGGGCCGACAGCACGTACAGGAACATGCCGTTGAACGGGATGCCGCTGGCCAGCGCCAGCGTGATGAAGCGGGGGTTCGACAGCATCTGCCCGTAGCCGCGCATCAGGTTGCGCGCATTGAAGGGCTGACGCTGCGCGGCGTGCAGCGTTTCCGGCAGCAGCCTGAAGTTGGCGACCCACAGCAGCGTGCCGACGCCGGTCAGAAACCAGAAGATCGCATGCCAGCCGACATGGATGAACAGGAAGCCGCCGACCATCGGCGCAATGGCCGGAGCGACGCCGAAATAGATCGTGACCTGCGACATCACGCGCTGCGCGTCGGCCGGCGGGAACATGTCGCGAATGACGGCGCGCGACACCACGATCCCGGCGCCGGCCGCCATGCCTTGCAGCGCGCGGAACAACACCAGCGCGCCGATGTGCTGCGACAGCGCGCAGCCGGCCGAGGCCAGCGTGAACAGCGCGATGCCCCACAGCACGACCGGGCGGCGGCCGAGGCTGTCGGACAGCGCCCCGTGGAACAGGTTCATCAGCGCGAAGCCGAACAGGTAGGCCGACAGCGTCTGCTGCATCTCGACCGGCGTCGCGCCGATCGATGCGGCGATGCCGGTGAAGGCCGGCAGGTAGGTGTCGATCGAGAACGGCCCGAGCATGCCGAGGCAGGCCAGCAGCACGGCCAGGGCCCAGCGCGGGGCGCGCCAGAGGGTGTGTGCGTCGGGGTTCATGCAAAGCGGCCGAGTGTACGGCTGGGGTCGACAGCCACCGGCCATGCCGGCATGATGGCCCGCCATGCAGCACGACACGCGCGACATCACCCTGCAGCCCCTGACACCGGCGCGGCGCGACGAGCTGCTGGCCTTCTTCGAGCAGCGCGCGTTCGCCGACCACCCGGCCTGGGCCTCGTGCTACTGCCACTTCCCGCACGCCGACCACGCGGTGGTGGTGTGGAAGCAGCGCAGCGCGGCCGACAACCGCGCCGCCAGCACCGAGCGCATCGATGCCGGCACGATGCAGGGCTGGCTGGCCTACGACCAGCGCGGCGTGGCCGGCTGGTGCAACGCCGGGCCGCGCCAGCGCGTCGAGGCGATGCTCGGCGAGCACGACCCGCAGGCGCAAACCATCGGCGCGATCGTCTGCTTCGTCGTCGCGCCCGAGTGCCGGCGCCAGGGCGTCGCGGGGGCACTGCTGCGCCGCGCCGTCGACGGCCTGCGCGCACAGGGCTTCGCGTGGGCCGAGGCCTACCCGCGCAGCGACCCGGCCGACGATGGCGCCAACCATTTCGGGCCGCTGGCGATGTTCGTCGCCGCGGGCTTCACCGTGCACGGACCCGAGGGCGACGACGGCGTCGTGGTGCGGCTGCGTCTTTGACGACAAGGCCGTGACGGCCAAGAAAGTGTGAAGCAAGCCGATAGGCCGGATTCTGTGCATCCGCCGGCCCTTGCGAACCGGCGGACGTGACCGCCATTCCTCTGGGCCGTGCATCGCTGCACGGCTCGGTGCCACCTACCCGCCAGCTCGTACGGAGCCGCACTTCCAACGCGCTGCGGTGTTGCCACCGCAGCGCGTCACGCTGGCCTATTTGGTGTTGCTGCGCGCAGAGATTGCCCGTTTCACCCCAGGCGGGGCTTTCGCCCTGCCCGGACTCGTCTCTGTTGCTCTGATCCTCACCTCGCGGTGGACAGCCGTTGGCTGCTGCGCTGCCCTGTGCAGTCCGGACCTTCCTCCAGTGCGCCCTTTCGAGCCTTGCACCAGCGGCGGTCTGGCTTGCTTCACCCGCGGATTATGGCCGCGCGGCGGTTCTTCCAGCCACGCAGGCCGACCGTGCCGGCCAGCGCCAGGCCGAACATCGCGAACGTGCTCGGCTCCGGCACGGCCGCCACCTGGCCGGCGGTGATCGACAGGCCGGTGTTCTCGTAGGCGTAGCCGAGGATGGACGCGGGGAAGCCGAAGCCGACAGCATTGGTGTTCAGCAGCAGCCAGCCGTAGTTGACGGCGCTGGTCGCTTCGTTGACGAAGCGGAAGCCCAGGTATTCCTGCCCGCTGACCTGGAACGCCGTGCCCTGCGTCTGCGCCGTGTTGTAGTAGCCGGCCGACGAGATCAGCTGGCCGAAGCTCAGCGCGGTGGCGACCGACGTGGCGGCCGGCGTGCCGGCCGTCGACAGCACGCCGCCCGGGCTGTCGGCACCGTAGAAGGTCAGGCCG
>JANPHI010000127.1:0-5936 GCA_031424355.1 Betaproteobacteria bacterium | reverse complement strand
CACCGAACTGACCATCGACGAGAAGCTCTCGGCCGCCCGCGCGCGGCGCAGCGGCTTCGTCGGCCTCAGCTTCCCGGTCATCGCCGGCTTCAACGCCAACGGCGCGATGCCGCATTACCGCGCCACGGCCGAGTCGCACGCCGTGATCACCGGCGACGGCCTGCTGCTGATCGACAGCGGCGGCCAGTACCTGGGCGGCACCACCGACATCACGCGCGTCTGGCCCATCGGCAGCGTCAGCCCTGCGATGCAGCGCGACTACACGCTGGTGCTCAAGGGCACCATGAACCTGTCGCGCGCGCGCGTCCCGCGTGGCACCGCCAGCCCCATGCTGGACAGCCTGGCCCGCGCGCCGCTGTGGGCCGAGGGCATCGAATTCGGCCTCGGCACCGGCCACGGCGTGGGCTATTTCCTGAACGTGCACGAAGGGCCGCAGAGCATCAGCAAGGCGCTGCCCGACCCGCACATGGCGATGGAGCCGGGGATGATCACCTCCATCGAACCCGGCGTGTACCGGCCCGGGCTGTGGGGCGTGCGCATCGAGAACCTGGTGCTCAACGTGCCGGCAGTGACGCCCGAGAACGGCGGCTTCGGCGACTTCCTCGAATTCGAGACGCTGACGCTGTGCCCCATCGACACCCGCTGCATCGCGATGGACCTGATGCGCGCCGATGAAATCGCCTGGTTGAACGGCTACCACGCCACGGTGCGCGAGCGCCTGGCGCCCAAGCTCAGCGGCGACGCGCTGGCCTGGTTGAACACGCGCACCGCAGCGATCTGACGCACACCCCGCGCCGTGCCTTGCGGTCCGGCGCGGCGGGGCTTCAGCCCTTGTGCTTCGCGATCAGGTCCTTGGCCGACTTCAACAAGGCCGCGCCCTTGTAGCCGCGCTTGTCCATGTCGGCCACCCATTCGTCGTCCACCCGGCTGCTGAGCTTGATGAATTCATCGGCCTCGGCCGGCGTGAAGGTGTGGATGGTGTTGTTCCGGTCGGTGGCGCTCTTGCGACCGATGGGGTCGTTGCCCTGCTGTGTCTTGCCCAGCCACGCCGACGTGGCCATGCCTGAATTGGCGTCGATGACCTTCTTCAAGTCGGGCGCCAGGCCGTCGTAGCGGGCCTTGTTCATCGCCATCACGAAAGTCGTGGTGTAGAGCGCCGGCGTGCCGGCCGCGAATTCGCTGTGGAATTTGGTCAGCTCGTGCACCTTCACCGAAGGCACCACCTCCCAGGGAATGACGCAGCCGTCGATGGTGCCCTTGCTCAGCGCGTCCGGGATTTGCGGCAGCGGCATGCCCACCGGGATGGCGCCCACCGAGCCCAGCAATTTGGTCGCCTGGCGCGTCGGGCCGCGCAGCTTCAAACCCTTCAGGTCGGCGGCCGTCTTGACCGGCTTGTTGACCGTGTGGAACAGGCCCGGGCCGTGCACGTGCAAGGCCAGCACCTGGGTTTCCTTGAACTCGTCGGGGCACTGGGTCTGCAGGTATTCCCAGCAGGCCTTGGACGTGGCTTCGGCGTTGTTCATCATGAACGGCAGCTCGAAGGCCTCGATGCGCGGGAAGCGGCCGGCGGTGTTGCCGGGCAGCGTCCAGACGATGTCGACCACGCCGTCACGCGCCTGGTCGTACAGCTGCACCGGCGTGCCGCCGAGTTGCATCGCCGGGTAGCCCTCGAACTTGATGCGGCCACCGCTTTCTTTCTCGACCTTGTCCATCCACGGCTTGTGCATGCTGAGCCAGACGTTGCTCATCGGCGCCATGAAGGTGTGGAACTTGAGCGTGACACTTTGCTGCGCAAAGCCGGCCAGGTGCGGCGCACCCAGCACGGTGGCGGCAGCGGCGCCTTGCATGAACGAACGGCGTTTCATCGGGCTTCGTCTCCGGGCAGGTTGAGGCTGCGAAGGTAAGGGCATGACGTGGCCGCAGCGGTCGCGGTTTTCCCTTAGCGGCCACTGGGCGTCGGTTAGCGTCGCGCTGCGCCAGCCCGGCGCGCACCCACCCTGCCCCGTGAGGACACGAACCATGGCCCTGCTGTTGTTGATCGCCACCTTGCTGGGTGGCGCCTGGCTGTGGACGCCCGACGAAGACCGCGCCGCGCTGGAAGCCCGCTACGCCGGCCCGCCCAGCCAGTTCATGGCCGTCGCCGGCTTGCGCCTGCACCTGCGCGACACCGGCCCGCCCGGCCCGGGAGCGGCGCCGGCGGTGATCCTGCTGCACGGCTTCGGCGACAGCCTGCTGGGCTGGGAACCCTGGGCCCAGGCGCTGCAGACGCAGTTCCGCGTCATCCGCATCGACCTGCCGGGCGCGGCGCTGACTGGCGCCGACCCCACGGGCGACTACAGCGACGAGCGGGCCACGCAGGTCCTGCTGGCCCTGATGGACCAGCTGGGTCTGGCCCGGGCCAGCTTCATCGGCCATTCGATGGGCGGCCGCATCGCCTGGCGTTTCGCGGCCGACCAGCCGCAGCGCGTGGACCGCCTGGTGCTGCTGGCGCCCGACGGCTTCGCCAGCCCCGGCTTCGAGTACGGCAAGGCGCCGGATTTCGGCCCCGGCCTGGGCCTGATGCGCTACGCGCTGCCCCGGGTGGCGGTGAGCATGAGCCTGAAGCCGGGCTACGCCGACCCCAGCCGCATCACCGACGAGACCGTGGACCGCCTGTGGCATTTGATGCGCGCGCCAGGCGTGCGCGGCGCCCTGCTGGACCGCCTGCAGGGGTGGGTGCCGCAAGACCCGACCGAGCGCCTGGCCCGCATCACCGCGCCCACGCTGCTGCTGTGGGGCGAGCAGGACGCGATGATCCCGGTGGCCAACGCGCAGGACTTCCTGCGGACCATGAAAAACGCCCGGCTGGTGACCCTGCCGGGCGTCGGTCATCTGCCGCATCAGGAAGCCCCCGCAGCCGCCTTGCCGGCGGTGCGCAGCTTCCTGCTTCAGTAGAGCGTCAGGGGTGTCGCCTCAGGTGCGCGACGACACGGGCGCGGCGGGCAGCGGCACACCGCCCGCGCCGGCCTTGTAGGTCAGCGGACCGATCGGGTCCACCTGGCCCACGCCGGTCTTGCTCCAGTCGCAGACGCCACCGCTGAACGCGGCCTGCAGACGGGTCTGCTGGCCGGCCGTGAAGGTGACACCGGTGTAGTCGGTGAAGACCACCGGCTTGAGCTGGCACTTCAGGATGTTCTCGCTGAGGGCGCCGCCGGCCACCTGACGCGGCGAGGCCTTCTTGGCCAGCCGCGCATCGGCATCGCAGACGGCCTGGTCGAACACCTTGGTGGCAAAGGTGGTGTCGCCGGTCAGGTAGCACAGGTCCACCGCCGCCGCCGGCTTGGCCGCGATCACCTGCGCCTGCGTGCGTTCACCGTTCAGCCAGCTCTTGGGCGCACTGGTCAGCAGCGCGCTGAGCCAGGTGTCCATCGTGGTCAGCGAGGCCACGGTAACGGCGTTGACTTGCGCGGCGGTGCCGGGCAGCAGGCCCGTGCCGTAGCGCCAGATCACCTGGTTGCCGCTGTTGCCGCCGTTGGACGCCGCGATGCGCGCCCGTTCGGAATAGCTGCGCCAGATGTAGTGGATGCCGGTCTCGTCCCAACCGCGTGAGTCGATGATGGGCAGCTTGCCCAGGTTCTTGCCGCTGGACACGATGCCCGACTTGTAGGCGATGTCCAGCGCCGGCGCGTCGGCCACCGAACGGGCTGCCGTGCGGTTGCTGTCAGCGTCCATGCCGCCGATCTTCTCGTTCAGCGTGACGAACTCTTCGGGCGTGATCGCCCCGGCCAGCAAGGCCTTCAGGCCGTACTGCACGCCCACGTTGTCACCGGTCTGCAGCGCCCGCGTGCCGCTGGCGGCCAGGCTGTTGGCCATGCTGCCCCACACCGAAGTGGACAGGTCGGCATCACCGCAGCGCGTGCCGGTGGGGTTGCTGACCGGGTCGTAGACCAGCGCAGCCGGCAGCAGGCAGTTGTTGCGCGGGGCCTCGCCGGGGATGGTGCCCATCGCGCCGGTGGTGGCGTCCAGCACCAGCGTGCGCACGTAGTTGCCGGGCTTGCCGTTGAAGCCGAAGGCGTTGTTCCACGACTGGCAGCCGACCTGGTCCAGGTGGCCGTTGATGGCCGTCTTCTTGGCGTTGATTTCGGCCTGTGTCTTGCCCACCATCAGCGCCGCCCAGTCGGTGCCGGCATAGAAGTTCACCAGCATCACGCAGTCGATGACTTCCAGGCCGGTGGTGATGCTGTCGGGGTAGTCGCAGCTGGGCTGCAGGCCGTCGAGCAAACCCGGGAAGGTGGACGCGATGGTGTTCTGCTGGATCGAGCCGCCCGAGCAGCCATTGCCCAGCGTGTACTTGATCTGGCCGTAGCTGCGCGTGATGAGATCTTTCATCATCAACAGCGTCTCGGCCACCAGCACGCGGTTCGAGTTGTAGAGCGAATCGGTCAGGCTGTGGTCCACCACCATGAAGCCGCGCGACAGCGCCGCGTCATCGGCCCAGTTCTGCTCGGTGCGGAACTGCTGGCGCGGCTGGCCGGTGCTGGCACCGAAGCTGTAGACGACCTTGCCGTTCCACTGTGCCTGCGGCGCCAGCGGCGTCCAGGCGGTGGTCTTGGTCGGGTCGAAGAGCACCACGATGTCGTAGATGCCGCGGTTCAGGGTGCCGCGCTCCACACGCACGATGTAGGGCACGGTGACACCGGCCGTCGTCGTGGTGGTGGCCAGGTCGGTGGGCGTCACGCCCACGGTGTAGGGCTTGAAGCAGTTGTTGGCGGCGGCCACGGCCGGCGGGCTGGGGTCGGGCAAGGCCGTCGAGCACCCTGCGGTGGTGGTGCGGTAGAACAACTTGAACTCGGTGGCGATGTTGCACTGCGCGTCGGTGGCGCTGGTGCTCAAGCCGCTGGCGTTGCTGGCCGGCGTGTTGCCGACGGCGGCCACGGCCGTTGGCGTGGCGCAGACCCAGGGCGTGGTCTGGGCCGACAGCAGCACCGGGCCGCCGATGGGGGCGTTGGTGACGGTCAGCGCAGCGCTCGCGAAGTGGGCGTCTTCGGCGCCGGCCGTGATCGGGTTGTTGCCGGTCTTCATGCCCTTCACGACGCCCAGGATGCGGCCGTCGCTGCCTTGCACAAAGGCCGAAGTGACGTCGGTGCCGTTCACGTCCACCTTCAGGCGGCTGGCAATGGCGCCCTCGGGCAGCTTGATTTCCACCAGGGCAGACCCGCCGCTGACCAGATCGGCCCGGTTGGACAGGGTGGTGATGGTGGGTTCGCCCGGCAGTTGGGACGTCCAGTTGCACCCGCCCAGCAGGGCCAGTGCGCCGACCGCAGCCCAGCGGGCCGCGTGTGTGACTCGTTTCATGTCTAGTCTCCAGGTTGCCCGTGCGGTTCATGCCGCGCGGATCGCCGCTGGATGATGGGACCTGACAGCCGGCTGACAACTGCGGCCTATCCCTTAGGCGAAGTCACCTGCGCGACACCGGCGCGCACCCCGATGCAAGGCCTGGCCCCCGGGCATCGGCCCCCCGACACCCCCCGCGATCAAGGCTACGCAGCAGCCGGCTGCAGCGCTACGCTCCCAAGGTTGAGAACCGCTACCCTGACCGAGGAACCGCCATGCACGCAAGCGCCCGTACCGCCGCCTTCGCCCTCGTCTGCGCCGCCGCTGTGGCACCGGCCGTGCACGCCGCAACGCCCGGTCACCAGTACCAGCCGGGCAGGCTGTCGAAGTGGAACAGCAGGTCGATGGTGTAGGTGGCACCCAGATCGACACCCATCGTCAGCCCCTGGTTGGGGCCGAAGCTGTAGCCGCTGGCGTCCAGCGTGCCGCCGGCGCTGACCAGGGCCGGGCCGGCCAGATCGTCCGCCAGGCTGCTGTCCAGCTGGTACTGGTGACCGGGCGTTGCGGCGTGCACGGCCGGTGCCACAGCGGCGGCGCAGACGAGGGCGAAGGCGGCGGTACGG
>JANPHI010000126.1:0-14382 GCA_031424355.1 Betaproteobacteria bacterium | reverse complement strand
TGCAGCAGCTCGGCCTGTGCGTAGTCGGGGAAGTCGATGTGGTGGGCGATGCGGCTGCTCATGCCCGGGTTGCTCTGGAAGAAGGTGTCCATGCGGTTCTTGTAGCCGGCCAGGATCACCACCAGGTCGTCGCGCTGGTTCTCCATCACCTGCAGCAGGATCTCGATCGACTCCTGGCCGTAGTCGCGCTCGTTCTCCGGACGGTAGAGGTAGTAGGCCTCGTCGATGAAGAGCACGCCGCCCATCGCCTTCTTCAGCACTTCCTTGGTCTTCGGCGCGGTGTGGCCGATGTACTGGCCGACCAGGTCGTCGCGCGTCACCGCCACCAGGTGGCCTTTGCGGGAATAGCCCAGGCGATGAAGGATTTGCGCCATGCGCAGCGCCACCGTGGTCTTGCCGGTGCCCGGGTTACCGGTGAAGCACATGTGCAGGCTGGGGCCACCCTGCGTGGGCAGCCCGAGATTCGCGCGCAGTTTGTCCACCACCAGCAGCGCCGCAATGTCGCGGATGCGCTGCTTCACCGGCGCCAGGCCCACCAGGTCGCGGTCCAGTTCCTCGATGACGGCCATCACCTGGCTTTGCGCCAGCACCTCGTTGACGGTGCGGGCGCTGGCCGTCGGCGCAACGGCCGCCGCAGTGGGGGCCGCTGCGGGCGACGCGGCTGGCGTCGAACCCGGGATGGCGTACAGCGGCTGGTTCACCGCGTTCAGCCGGTGTAGCGCTCGGCTTCGGGCTTGTCGGTGGCGTAGCTGTGCACCGTGTACTGCATGCTGCGACCGTTCACCTCTTGCCGCGTCAAGCCGAAGCCCGGTTCTTTCGCCGGCCGGTTGACGATGAAACTCATCACGATGGTCTCAAACCCGCGCGTGCTGTCGAAAGCCATCAGGCGGATGTAATGCTGCGGGAAAACCTTGCGGCAATTGTTCAATTCCATCAGCACGCCGGCGGCGTCCTGCAGGTCGAACATCGGCATGCCGAACATTTCCCAGTAGGTGTTGCGCGGGTGCGGGTCGTCGGTGTATTCCACGCTCCAGGCATAGCCTTTCTGCAGGCCGTAATCGATTTGCAGCGAGATTTCCGCGTCGGTCAATTCGGGCAGGAAACTGAATTGGCCTTGCGTGATACGGCCGGTGGGGTTGGTCATCATGGTGGTGGCTCCTTAATGCAGCGATCAGGCGACCGACGGCTGAACGGCGTAATCCGACGAATCGGTGCTGGCGTAGTTGAAGCTGATCTCGCCCCAGGTGTCCAGCGCCTGCTTCAGCGGCGTGCAGAACTGCGCCGCCTTGCGCAAGATCTCAGGGCCTTCGTTCTTGATGTCACGCCCTTCGTTGCGCGCCTTCACCATGCATTCCAGGGCCACGCGGTTGGCCACCGCACCGGCCTGTATGCCCGCCGGGTGGCCGATGGTGCCGCCGCCGAATTGCAGGATCACGTCGTCGCCGAAGAGGTCGATCAGCTGGTGCATCTGCCCGGCGTGGATGCCGCCGCTGGCCACCGGCATGACCTTCTTCATGTCGGCCCAGTCCTGGTCGAAGTACAGGCCGCGCGGCAAGTCCTGTTTCGTGTAGCTGTCGCGGCAGACGTTGTAGTAGCCCTGCACCGTCAGCGGGTCGCCTTCCAGCTTGCCCACCGCGGTGCCGGTGTGCAGGTGGTCGCAGCCGGCCAGGCGCAGCCATTTGGCGATGACGCGGAAAGACACGCCGTGGTTCTTCTGCCGCGTGTAGGTGCCGTGGCCGGCGCGGTGCATGTGCATGATCATGTCGTTCTTGCGGCACCACAGGGCCATGCTCTGGATGGCGGTGTAGCCGATGACCAGGTCGACCATCACGATCACGCTGCCCAGGCTCTTGGCGAATTCGGCGCGTTCGTACATCGCCTCCATGGTGCCGGCGGTGATGTTCAGGTAGCTGCCCTTGACCTCGCCGGTGGCGGCGCTGGCCTTGTTGACGGCGTCCATCACGTACAGGAAGCGGTCACGCCAGTGCATGAAGGGCTGGCTGTTGATGTTCTCGTCGTCCTTCATGAAGTCCAGCCCGCCCTTCAGGCCTTCGTAGACCACGCGGCCGTAGTTGCGGCCGGAAAGACCGAGCTTGGGTTTGGTGGTGGCACCCAGCAGCGGGCGGCCGAATTTGTCCAGGCGTTCGCGCTCGACGATCAAGCCCGTGGGCGGGCCCTGGAAGGTCTTGATGTAGGCCACCGGGATGCGGATGTCTTCCAGCCGCGCCGCCTTCAGCGGCTTGAACGAGAAGACATTGCCGATCAGGCTGGCCGTCATGTTGGCGATGGAGCCTTCCTCGAACAGGATCAGGTCGTAGGCCACCCAGGCGAAGAATTCGCCCGGCCGGCCGGGCACGGCTTCCACCTTGTAGGCCTTGGCGCGGTAGCTGTCGCAGGCGGTCAGGCGGTCGGTCCACACCACCGTCCAGGTGGCGGTGCTCGACTCACCCGCCACAGCGGCGGCGGCCTCCACCGGGTCCACGCCTTCCTGCGGCGTGATGCGGAACAGGCAGATGGTGTCGGTGGCGATGGGCACGTAATCGGGCTGCCAGTAGCCCATCTGGCGGTACTTCAGCACCCCGGCCGAATAGCGCTTCTTGCTGTCGGCGGTGATGTCGGTGGCGCCTGTGATCAGGGCGGCTTCGGCGGGGTGGTTCATCGGCTGTTCCTTCGTCGAAATGGAAGCTGTTGCTCGGGTCTGAGCCCAATGTAGGCAGCCGCTTCGTTCAGGAAAAGTCAGAACTTCTTTCCGTTCACATCAGGTAAAACTGATGCATGAACATCACCTTCCGCCAGCTCCGGGTTTTCACTGAGGTCGCGCAGCACGGCAGCATGGCCCGCGCTGCCGAGGCTTTGCACCTCACGCCGCCGGCCGTCAGCATGCAGGTCAAGGAGATCGAAACACAGGTCGGCCTGCCGTTGTTCGACCGCCAGGGCCGCGCGGTGGCGCTGTCCACGGCCGGCGAATATTTCCTGGTCCACGCCAAGAAATTGCTGGCCGCGCTGAAGGAAGCCGACGACGCGATGGCGCGGCTGAAGCGCGTGGAACACGGGCTGTTGACCATCGGCATGGTCAGCACCGCGAAGTACTTCGTGCCCCACCTGATGGCGCGCTTCCACGAAGACCACCCCGGCGTGGAAGTGCGCCTGCGCGTGGTGGGCAACCGCGAACAGCTGGTGGCGCTGATGCAGACCGGCGAGGCCGACCTGTCCATCATGGGCCGGCCGCCGCGTGAATTGGCGACGCGCGCCGAGTCGTTCGCCGCGCACCCGCTGGTCTTCGTCGCGCCGCCGGGCCACCCGCTGACGAAGCGCGGCGGCCTGCAGGTGGCGCACCTGGCGCCTTACGGCTTCATCGCCCGCGAACACGGTTCGGGCACGCGCAACGCGATGGAAACCTTCTTCGCCGAACACCGCTACACGGCGCGCATCGCGATGGAGATGAGCAGCAACGAGACCATCAAGCAGGCCGTCATCGCCGGCCTGGGCCTGAGCTTCCTGTCGCTGCACACCGTGGGCCTGGAAATCCGCAGCGGCCTGCTGCAGGTGCTGGACATCGAAGGCTCACCGGTGATGCGCACCTGGAACGTGGTGCACCTGGGCGGCAAGGTGCTGAGCCCGGCGGCCGAGGCCTTCCGCTACTACGTGATCGAGGAAGGTTCGGCGTTTCTGCGGGCGCACGACGAGCCGCTGCTCAGCCCGCTGCCGCCAGCGCCGGCGCGGCCCTGAGACAGCCGTGAGACCGCCAAACTAAGCCTTCGGTGCGGCGTCGGCCGCAGCCAAGGCCTGGCGCGCCAGTTCTTCGTCGCTCAGTTCGGGCGCGGCTTCCAGTGCCGCCAGCTCTTCCAGCATTTCGGGCGTGGCTTCGGCATTGCCCAGCACGATGTCCTCGACATTGGCGTGGGGCGCCAATCGCTCTTCGTGGTCCACCGGCGAAGGATGCACCAGCGCCGACTCCAGCACCGGCAGCCGGGCCACCGCCAGTTCCAGTTGTTCGTCGATCATCTTGGCCAGTTCCCCGGGGACGGACGTGTCGTGCGCTGTGGTCATGGCGGTCTCCTGTGTCGGCCTATGTTCCGCCTTTTGCAGGCGGCATGCCAGCGCGCTGTGCTCAGCTGCCGGCCTTCTTGCGGCTGGCCTTTTTCGCAGCCGCCGGGGCTGCGCCCTGGCTCAACAGCGCGTCCAGGTTCTTGGTGATCTCGGCCTCGATGGTCTTGCTGAAGGCACCCAGCAGAAAGCCCAGCTTGGCCTGCAGTTCGAAGTGGTCGGGCGCCACGGTGAGCGTGCCGCTGACCCCCGTGCGCGTGAACTCGACGGTGTCGCTGGTCTCGCCTTCCAGCACGCTGCAGTCCATGCCGAATTCGGTCTCGACCTGTTCGGCCCAGGCCCAGGCGATCTTGCGGGCCTTGGCCAGGCCCAGGGTGTGGTCGCGGTGGATGTGGATGTCGGCCATGTGGGGGTCTTTCGCTTGCCGTGTCGGCGTTCAGTGGGGTGCGGCCAGCCGGGCGCGGCGCTGGTCCTTGGGCATCGCGGCCAGGGCTTGCACCTCGGCGTAGAAACGCGCGAAGTCGCGACCCTGGCGTTCGAACAGGTTCTCGAAATCGGGCACCAGTTCGTTGTAAGCGGCCAGCACACCGAAGCTGGCATTGTTGGCCCCGGCGAACCACCCGTCATAGCCGGCGTAACCCTGCCAGCGTTCGGCCTTCAGCGCGGTGTAGTCGGCGCGCAGGGCGGCCATCACGGCAGCTTTGCGTTCACGCTGCAGCGCGGCGTCGCCCGTGCCGGCGTAGGCCGCCTGCAACAAGCCGCGGTAGCGCAGGGTGAGCACGCGGAAGTCTTCGCGGCGGGCTTCGGCCAGCGCGTGGGCCGCGCGCGCCTCGGGGCCCGCGTGCTGGTCCAGCCAGCGCCGGCTGCCGATGCGTTCCACGGCCACGGCGAAGCTCTCGTTGAAGGTGGTGTCGTCGGCGGCGTAGGCGATCTGGTGCGTCAGTTCGTGGAAGATCAGCTGGGCCAACGCGCCTTCGGGCCAGCGGATGAAGGTGTTCAGCAGCGGGTCACCGCCCACCCCGTTGCTCCAGCCCAGGGTGCTGTAGGCCGGCACGCCGTAGACGCTGACTTCCCAGCCTTCGGCCTGCAGTTGCGCGGCCAGCGCGTCGGCTTCGGCGCGTTGGAAGTGCCCGCGATAGCCCACGCAGCCCATCACCGGAAAGCACCAGGTCTTCAGCGTCAGCGACAAGGCCGGCGCGGCCACCACGTTCCACACCACGGCCTCGCGCTGCAGGTCGGCGTAGCGGCGGTAGCTGTTGTTGTCCGGCAGATGCAGGTCGCTGACCGCGAAGTCGCGCAGGCGCTGGCTGAGCTGCAGGCGTTCCTTCAGCGCGGCCGGCGCGGCCGGGTCGGCCAGGGCTTCAGCCACGGGGCGGGCGCGCTGCAACAGGTCGAGGTGACCGCCTGCGGCTTGCAGCAGGTAGCCGACGCTGCTGCAGCCGCTGGTCAGGCACACGGCCGCGCCAGCCAGCAACAGGCTGCCCAGCAGGCCGCCGGCACCGACGGCCGCCATCAGGCCCGGGGTCCAGCGGCGGCGCGCCACCGCTTCAAACCGTCTGCACCTCGGGCTGCAAGGCCGACACCGCCTCGGCCTGCACCTCGACCAGGCAGTCGTAGAAGGCGGGCGCACGGCCCATGTCCGTCAGGCGCTGGTGGGTCAATTCGTTGACGTTGGTGCCGGCCAGGCCGAACTTGCGCCACCACACACCCAGGCCCACCACCACACCGACGCGGGCGCGGTCGGTGACGCGCGCCTTGCAGCGGTAGCGGCCCCGGTCGTTGAAGACGCGCACCACGGCGCCGTCGGCGATGCCGCGTGCGGCGGCGTCTTGCGGGTGCACTTCCAGCAGCGGCTCGCCTTCGCTGGCGCGCAGGCTGGCCACGTTGACGAAGCTGCTGTTCAGGAAATTGCGCGCCGGCGGCGAGATCATCGCCAGCGGGTAACGCGCGGCCAGTTCGGGGCTGGACTGCAGGCTCTCGTAATTCGGCACGTGGTCGGCCACGCCCAGGCCCGTCGGAGCGGCTTGCGCCTTGCCGTTCGGGGTGAGGAAACCGCCGTCGGCGAAAGGTGCATCGGCGATCTTCAACTTCGCCCAGCCGCGCGTGGCCAGTTCCGTCGCATCGACCAGCGCGGGGTCGAAAGCAGCGCGCGCCATCGCTTCGTCGCTGTCGCTGAAACAGGGGTCGTCGTACCCCATGCGCCGGGCCAGCGCGCGGAAGATCTCGGCGTTCGAACGCGCCTGCCCCACAGGCGCCACCGCCGGCTGGTTCAGCATGGCGTAGGTGTGGCCGTAGGCCATGTGGGCGTCCCAGTGTTCCAGCTGCGTGGTGGCCGGCAGCACGTAGTCGGCGTGGTCGGCGGTGTCGGTCAGGAAGTGTTCCAGCACCACGGTGAACAGGTCTTCACGGGCGAAGCCGGCGGCCACCTTCGCGCTTTCGGGCGCCACGGCCACGGGGTTGCTGTTGTAGACCACCACGGCTTCGATCTTCGGCCCGAATGCAGGCGATGCCTCGCGCAGCAAATCGTCGCCGATGGTGGACATGTTGATGGTGCGCGGGCGGCGGCCGTTCAGCAGATCCGGCCGCTGCAACCAGGCGCCACGCACCGCAGGCTTGAACCAGCCCGATGCCGACAGCAGCAAGCCCCCCGCGCGGTGCCGCCACGCGCCGGTCATGCACGGCAACATCGCGATCAAACGCACGGCACTGCCGCCCCCGTGCACGCGCTGCATGCCGTAATTCAGGCGTATCGCGGCCGGCTTCGCGGCGCCGTAGATACGCGCCAGTTCGCACACCTCGTCCACCGTGATGCCGCACACCGCCGCCGCGCGTTCGGCCGGCCATTCCAGCGCCCGGGCGCGCAGCGCGGGCCAGCCGTCCACATGGCGCGCCAGGTAGTCGTGGTCGAGCTGGTCGTGGGCGATCAATTCATGCATCAAGCCCAGCGCCAGCGCGCCGTCGGTGCCGGGCAGCAGGGCGATGTGCTGGTGGCATTTGTCGGCCGTGTCGGTGCGGCGCGGGTCTATGCAGATCAGCTTCGTGCCCTGGCGCTTGGCCTGCTGCGCGAAGGTCCAGAAATGCACGCTGCTGGTGATGGGGTTGCTGCCCCAGATCAGGATCAGCTGGCTCTCCGCGAAGTGCTCGACGTGCATGCCCAGCTTGCCGCCGTAGGTGGCCACCAGCGCGTCGCCGCCGGCGTTGCTGCAGATGGTGCGGTCCAGCAGGCTGGCGCCAAGTTGGTGGAAGAAGCGCGCACCCATGCCGTCGCCCTGCACCAGGCCCATGGTGCCGGCGTAGCTGTAGGGCAGCACGGCTTCGGGGTTGCGCGCGGCGATGGTCTTCAGCTTCGCGGCGATGGCGTCCAGCGCCTCGTCCCAGCCCACAGGCTCGACGCGGCCTTCGCCCTTCCTGCCCACGCGCTTCAGCGGCGTCAGCACCCGTTCGGGGCTGTAGGTGCGTTCGGGGTAGCGGCTGACCTTGGTGCACAGCGCGCCGTGGGTGGGCGGGTGGTCGGGGTCGCCGGCCACGCGGGTGACGCGGCCGTTCTCGACGGTGATGCGCAGGGCGCAGGTGTCGGGGCAGTCGTGCGGGCAGGCGCCGCGCACGGTGTGGCCGGGCTCCGTGTGGGTGGCAATCGCGATGGTCATCCGCGCAATGTGCCACACGCCTGCGCGGCCCTGGCGGCGCGACTAAGATGGTTCGACACACCCAGCCGGAGCCGCGCATGCAGCTGATCGAACCCATCCTGGCCGACGTGGCCGCCATCCAGGCCATCCGCCGCGACATCCACGCCCACCCCGAGTTGTGCTTCCAGGAAGAGCGCACCGCCGACGTCATCGCGAAGGCGCTGACCGACTGGGGCATCCCCGTGCACCGCGGCCTGGGCAAGACCGGTGTGGTGGGCATCGTCCAGAACGGCAGCAGCAGCCGCGCCGTGGGCCTGCGTGCCGACATCGACGCCCTGCCGATGACCGAGCACAACACCTTCGCCCACGCCAGCCAGCACCCCGGCAAGATGCACGCCTGCGGCCACGACGGCCACACCGCGATGTTGCTGGCCGCCGCCAAGCACCTCGCGAAACACCGCAACTTCGATGGCACGGTCTACCTGATCTTCCAGCCCGCCGAAGAAGGCGGCGGCGGCGCCAAGGTGATGATCGAAGACGGCATCTTCGACAAGTTCCCGATGGAGGCGGTCTTCGGCGCGCACAACTGGCCGGGCATGCCGGTGGGCAGCTTCGGCCTGAACCCGGGCACGATGATGGCCTCGGGCAACCGCTTCTCGGTGACCATCCGCGGCAAGGGCAGCCACGCCGCGCTGCCCCACCTGGGCATCGACCCGGTGCCCATCGCCGCGCAGCTGATCAACGGCTTCCAGACCATCATCACGCGCAACCGACGACCGCTGGAACCGGGCGTGATTTCGGTGACCATGCTGCAGGCCGGCGAGGCGCTGAACGTGGTGCCCGATTCCTGCACCTTGAGCGGCACCGTGCGCACCTTCAGCTACGAATTGCTGGACCTGATCGAGACCCGCATGCGCGACATGTCGCAGCACACCTGCGCGGCCTTCGGCGCGACCTGCGAATTCGAATTCAACCGCTATTACCCGCCGACCATCAACCACCCGGCCGAAACCGCATTCGTGCGCCAGGTGCTGGGCGACGTGGTGGGCCCGGCGAATGTGCAGAACTTCGAGCCGACCATGGGCTCGGAAGATTTCAGCTTCTTCCTGCAGGCCAAGCCGGGTTGCTACTTCGTCATCGGCAACGGCGACGGCGCCCACCGCGAAGGCGGCCACGGCCTGGGGCCCTGCATGCTGCACAACCCGAGTTACGACTTCAACGACGATCTCATTCCCTTGGGGGCGACGGCCTGGGTGCGGATTGCGGAGCAGTGGTTAGCTCAGGCTAGATAGTCCGAAACCAAGATCCGTCCAGAAAGGCGAAAGGCCGCATGTAGCGGCCTTTCCATTTGGTGCATCTTTCAGCTTGTTAGCGGACAGAGCCCATATCCCGAGCAACGTTGAAACCGTAGGATATCGCACAAAAGCCAAAGGCTCCAGGGAAGGACTGCAAATGCTCCGCAAGATGCGATATCGATTAGCGCTGGACATCGGCACCACATCCATAGGTTGGGGCCTTCTGCGACTGGATCACAGCGAGTCACCCTCGCCCATAGCCATCATTCGCCTGGGTGTTCGTCTCTTCAATGATGGCCGGGAGCCGGCACGAGGGAAAGGCGAGGTCGGCAGTTCGCTGGCTGTCACGCGGCGGATAGCCCGGCAGATGCGCAGACGCCGTGATCGCATGCTCAGGCGCAAGACGCGCATCATGGCGGCGCTGGTGCGCTTGGGGTTTTGGCCCGACGATCACGATCAACGACAGATGTTGGTGCAGCTTGATCCATACGAATTGCGCCGCAAGGGTCTCGATCGAGCCCTGACACCTGCGGAATTCGGCCGTGCGCTGTTCCACCTGAACCAGCGCCGAGGTTTTCTCAGCAACCGCAAAACCGATCGCAAAGACAGCGACAGCGGTTTGCTCAAGTCAGCCATCAAGAAACTGCGCGCGCAGCTTGAAACAGATGGCGCGCGCACAGTCGGCGAGTGGTTGGCCAAGCGGCATGAGCAGCGCGCCAGTGTCCGAGCTCGCTTGCGGGGCACTTCCGTGAAAGACCGCGCCTACGACATGTACATGGACCGTGGAATGACCGCTCACGAGTTCGACACCTTGTGGGCCAAACAGGCCGAACTCGCTGCCGATTTCTACACGGATGAAAAACGGACCGAGTTGCGTCGTGAACTTCTGCACCAGCGCAATCTTCGCCCCGTCAAGCCCGGCCGCTGCACGCTGCTGCCCGAAGAGGAACGTGCGCCGCTGGCGCTGCCCAGCGCACAACGATTCCGCATTTACCAGGAACTGAACAATCTGCGGGTACTGGCGCGCCTGGATGACACCGCGATAGACCTGCAACAACGGGATGCACTGGCTGCCTTGTTGGAACGGGACAAACTGACTTTCACCCGAATGCGCAAAGTGCTCGGCTTGTCAAACAGCAGCCGCTTCAATCTGGAAGACGTCAAGCGCACGTGGCTGAACGGCAATGCCAGTTCCAAGGCGCTGAGCGATGAGAACCGATTCGGTGAAGCGTGGTTTGGTTTCGCGCCAGAGCTGCAGGACGAAATCGTTGTCCAACTGCTGGAGGAAGCCGATCTGGGGCAACTCATCGATTGGCTGAAAACCCACACTGGCGTCGATGAGGCCACGGCAGAGCGCATCGCCAATGCAGGCTTGCCCGATGGTTACGGCAATCTCAGTCGCGCGGCGTTGGCCAGGGTACTGCCACATCTTCAAGCCGAAGTCATCACCTACGACAAGGCGGTGAACCGCGCCGGGTTGGGCAGCCACAGCGCCATTTCCCAAGCCCAACTGACGGGCGAGATTCTCGACTTGCTGCCCTATTACGGCGAGGCATTGCAGCGCCACGTGGGGTTTGCAGACCCCGACGCGAAAGAAAGTGATTTGCCAGAAAAACGTTTCGGGCGTATCGCCAACCCGACGGTGCACATCGGATTGAACGAGTTGCGCAAGGTGGTCAACAAACTGATCGAGCGCTATGGGCACCCCAGTGAGATCGTTGTAGAGGTGGCGCGTGACTTGAAGCAGGGACAAAAGCAACGCGAGGCTGAACACGAAAGACAGGCGCTTCGCCAAAGCGAGAACGAAGACTATCGAGCCAAGATTCGCAGCCTGCCGGGCATGGGAGAGCGCCGCGTCGGCGCAGACGACTTGCGTCGCATGCGACTCTGGGTAGAGCTGAACCCGACAGATGTCGCCAATCGACGCTGTCCATATACGGGCGAGCAGATTGGTATCGCCATGTTGTTCTCGGAACAAGTGGAGATCGAACACATCCTGCCTTTCTCGATCACGCTGGACGACAGCCTCAACAACCAGACCGTGGCCTTGCACCGAGCGAATCGCGACAAGGGCAATCGCACGCCAGAAGAGGCCTTCGGACATTCACCACCGGGATACGACTACGAGAAAATTCTGGAGCGGGCCGCGCTGATGCCAGCGAACAAGGCCAAACGGTTCGCCGTGGGCGGCTATCAGAAGTGGCTGAAGGAAGACAAGGATTTTCTGGCGCGCGCGCTGACGGACACAGCCTATCTGTCACGCATCGCCAAGGAATACCTGTCGCTGGTCTGCCCCAGCAACCGGGTGCGCGTGATACCGGGCCGGCTGACAGGCAAACTGAGGCACCACTTCGGCCTGAACGATGTGCTGGGTTTGCGCGGGGAGAAGAACCGCGACGACCATCGTCATCACGCCGTGGACGCAGCGGTCATCGGCGTCACCGATCAAGGGATGCTGCAACGCTTCGCCACCGCCAGTGCATCGGCGCGTGAAGGCCAGATGGGACGCCTGGTGGAGGCTATGCCTCTACCGTGGCCGAACTACCGCGAACACGTCGCTCGCGCCATCCACAACATCACCGTCAGCCATCGCCCTGACCACGGGCATGAGGGTGCGCTGCACAACGCCACGGCCTACGGCCTTCTGGGCAATGGGCTGGTGTCCCATCGCGTCATGCTGGACGGTTTCAAGAGCGCCGGTGAGATCGAGAAGAAGACGTTTGCGGATAGCAAGTTGCAGGAGCGCATCCTGGAACGCACCGCCGGCCTGAGTGGCAAAGAATTTGCCACTCGACTGCATACCTTCCAAACGGAAACGGGCGTACGCCGGGTGAAATTGGTGGAGAAGCTGTCGGTCATCGAGATCAGCGACGGGGCGACAGACCGCCACGGCATCGACGAGGATGGCAAGCCGGTGGCCTACAAAGGCTACAAGGGCGACAGCAACTATTGCATTGAGATCTGGCGCGGCGAGTCGGGCAAGTGGCAGAGCGATGTGATCTCGACCTTTGATGCACATGGCATCGAGCGCAAGTCGGGCCTCAAGCGGCTGCGCCATCCAGCACTGGCTCAGAACGGCTCACCGCTGGTGATGCGTCTGATGTTGAATGACACCGTGCGGATGGACCTGGACGGCAAAGCTGTACTGCTTCGTGTGGCGAATGTGAGCGGCAATGGACAGGTATTCATGGCTCCTCTGTCAGAAGCGAATGTGGATGCAAGGAATCGCGATGCCGCAGACCCTTTCAAATACACATCAAAAAGACCTGGATCATTCCAAACTGCACGCGCTCGTCGAGTGACAGTCAGCGAAATCGGCGAAGTCCGAGATCCCGGGTTCACTTCTTAGTCGACCATGATTGGTCGAATCGTTGAGATCGCTGACGACCGCAGACACCTGTCGCTGTCGCGAGGCTTCCTCGTTGTGCACGACACTGAAACGCCTCGCCGCGAACTCGGACAAGTGCCGCTGGACGACATCACTGCCGTGATTGGCAATGCGCATGGCCTGAGCTACACCAACAGCCTGTTGATTGCGCTGGCAGAGCGCGGTGCGCCCTTTGTGCTTTGTGCCGCCAACCACAACGCCGTAGGCATGCTGTTGCCCATTGACGGGCACCATTTGCAGGCCAAGCGCTTCGATGCGCAGATTGATGCGTCCAAGCCGCTGCGCAAGCGCTTATGGGCTGAGGTGGTGCGAGCGAAGCTGCAGCAGCAAGCTGCTGCCTTGGAGGCGGCGGGAGAGCCCACGGTGCCGCTGACCGCTTTGGTCGCGAAAGTTCGCTCAGGTGACCCCGACAACATCGAGGCGCAGGGCGCACGTCGCTACTGGACGCTGCTATTCGGCACTGAATTCAGACGTGACCAGAACGCTGGCGGCATCAATGGCTTGCTGAACTACGGCTATACGGTCCTGCGCGCGGCTACGGCGCGTGCGATCGTGGCCGCGGGCCTGCACCCAACCTTGGGCCTGCACCACAGCAACGAAGGCAACGCCATGCGCCTGATCGACGATGTGATGGAACCGTTTCGGCCCATGGTGGATTTGAAGGTTTGGCAGTTGGTCCGCAACGGCGAAGTGGATGTGGCGCCCGATACCAAACGGGCGCTGGTCCGCACCCTCTATGACGACATGCAGTCCAGCAGCGGCGCGACACCCGTCACGGCGTGCATACAACGGCTGGCGACTTCGCTGGCGCAGGTTTATCTGGGCGAGCGAGAAAAGCTTGACCTGCCCTTTCCCGGCCTGCCGTTGGCATTGTGCGCTGGCCTCGAAGACTGAACCAACACCGTGCTGAGCGCGTACCGCCTCATGTGGATGACCGTGATGTTCGATCTGCCTGTGGTGGAGAAAGCCGACCAGAAAGCAGCGACCCAGTTCAGGAAGACTTTGCTGGACCTCGGCTTCGAGATGGCCCAGTTCTCGGTCTACATGCGCTTCTGCACCAGCCAAGCCCAGATCGACACCTATGCCAGGCGCGTGGAGTACGCTTTGCCGGAAGGGGGGAAGGTCAACATCGTGACCTTCACCGACAAGCAGTACGAGCGGATCGTGACTTTTCATGGCCGCACCCGCCAGGCGCCTGGAAAAGCGCCCGATCAGTTCGACTTGTTCTGACCCATGAGCCCAGTTTTCCAGCCTCGGAAAAGAAAAAACCCCCTGACGAATCAAGGGGTTGGCTCACTTGAAGTCTAGTTGCTCGGGATATGAGCACTGGCCGGAACGATCGAGCGATGCTTGATGGCAAAGACCGAAGTCTAGTTGCTCGGGATATGAGCACTGGCCGGAACTACAACACCGAGGCCGCCGGCTTCGACTTCAGTCTAGTTGCTCGGGATATGAGCACTGGCCGGAACCGAACGGAGCCGGGCCTGGTGGGCCGCCTGAGTCTAGTTGCTCGGGATATGAGCACTGGCCGGAACCTTTCCGTGGCACGCATGAATTCAGCGGTAGTCTAGTTGCTCGGGATATGAGCACTGGCCGGAACTATTGAATGCGTTCTGGCAATCGATATACGAGTCTAGTTGCTCGGGATATGAGCACTGGCCGGAACCGTGTCGAAAAGCGGCTGGTTTTGCGCCGTAGTCTAGTTGCTCGGGATATGAGCACTGGCCGGAACCGAACGGAGCCGGGCCTGGTGGGCCGCCTGAGTCTAGTTGCTCGGGATATGAGCACTGGCCGGAACTGAAGTAGCCGGTGAACCTTTGTAGACGTAAGTCTAGTTGCTCGGGATATGAGCACTGGCCGGAACCACCCTCTCCGCGTCAACGTCGCCCCACGTAGTCTAGTTGCTCGGGATATGAGCACTGGCCGGAACCTTACCGCCAACCGGACGGTAACGCTCTCAAGTCTAGTTGCTCGGGATATGAGCACTGGCCGGAACATGGACAAGATGAACGCCGAACTGGCCATC
>JANPHI010000125.1:0-27133 GCA_031424355.1 Betaproteobacteria bacterium | reverse complement strand
CAGCCTGGAAGGCCGTGGCGCGCTGATCCACACGCGCAGCATGGAAGAAGCCTGCGCCATCAGCAACCGCATCGCCCCCGAACACCTGGAAGTCAGCTCGCGCGACCCGCACCGCTGGGAACCGCTGCTGCGCCACGCCGGTGCCATCTTCCTGGGTGCCTACACCAGCGAAAGCCTGGGCGACTACTGCGCCGGCCCCAACCACGTGCTGCCGACTTCGGGCACCGCGCGCTTCTCGTCGCCGCTGGGCGTCTACGACTTCTGCAAGCGCAGCAGCCTGATCGAGGTCAGCGCCGCCGGCGCCCAGGTGCTGGGTCCCATCGCGGCCGAACTGGCTTACGGCGAAGGCCTGCAGGCTCACGCGCAGGCGGCCGAGTTGCGTTTGTCGGCCGATGCGGCAAGCGCGTCGACCCTGGCCGACCGCCTGAACCTGCGCATCCGCAACACCGTCCGCCAGGACGTGCAGAGCATGCACGCCTACGCCATCCAGCCCAGCGCCGGCTTCATCAAGCTCGACGCGATGGAAAACCCCTTCAGCCTGCCGCCCGAGCTGCAGCGCGAACTGGGTGAACGCCTGGGCCGTGCCGCGATCAACCGCTACCCGTCGCAGTGCGTCGCCGATGTGGCGGCGGCGCTGGCGAAACACGTCGATCTGCCGGCCGGCTGCAAGCTGATGGTGGGCAACGGTTCGGACGAACTGATCGACATCCTCAGCGTGGCCTGCGACGTGCCCGGCGCCACGGTGCTGGCGCCGCTGCCGGGCTTCGTGATGTACGCGATGTCGGCCCAGTTGCGCGGCCTGCAATTCGTCGGCGTGCCGCTGACGGCCGACTTCGAACTGGACGAAGCGGCCATGTTGGCGGCCATCGAAAAGCACCGCCCGGCCATCACCTACATCGCCTACCCGAACAACCCGACGGCGAATCTGTTCGACGACGCCACCATCGACCGCATCGTCGCGGCGGTGGGTGCGCAAAATGGCCTGGTGGTGTTCGACGAGGCCTACCAGCCCTTCGCCGCACGCAGCTGGATGCAGCGCATGGCCGCGCACGACCACGTGCTGGTGCTGCGCACGCTGTCCAAATTCGGCCTGGCCGGTGTGCGCCTGGGTTATTTGTGCGGCGCGGCCGCGCTCATCGATGAGATCGACAAGGTGCGCCCGCCCTACAACGTCAGCGTGCTGAACGCCGAGGCGGCGCTGTTCGCGCTGGAACATGCCGACGAATACGCCCGGCAGGCCGCGCTGCTGCGCAGCGAACGCGAACGCCTGCAAGTCGCGTTGCGCGACCTGCCTGCCGTGCACGCCTGGCCCAGCGAAGCCAACATGATCCTGGTGCGCGTGCCCGATGCCAAGCGCGCCTTCGACGGCATGAAGGCGCGCGGCGTGCTGGTCAAGCACATCGCCGGCTTGCACCCGCTGCTGGCCAACTGCCTGCGCCTGACGGTGGGCGCACCCACTGAGAATGACGCGATGATCCGCGCCCTGCAAGCAAGCCTGTGAAAGCCGATTCATGACGAACCGCACCGCCGATGTCACCCGCAACACCAAGGAAACGCAGATCCGTGCGCGCATCGATTTGGACGGTACAGGTGCGGCCCAGCTCGCCACCGGCATCGGCTTCTTCGACCACATGCTCGACCAGATCGCCCGCCACGGCCTGATCGACCTCGACATCCAGGCCGTCGGCGACCTGCACATCGACGGCCACCACACGGTGGAAGACGTCGGTATCACGCTGGGCATGGCGGTGGCGCAGGCGGTCGGCGACAAGAAGGGCATCACGCGCTACGGTCACAGCTACGTGCCGCTGGACGAAGCGCTGTCGCGCGTGGTGATCGACTTCTCGGGCCGCCCCGGCCTGCACATGAACGTGCCTTTCAAGTCCGGCATGGTGGGCGCGTTCGACACGCAACTGACCTACGAGTTCTTCCAGGGTTTCGTCAACCACGCGCTGGTCACGCTGCACATCGACAACCTCAAGGGTGACAACGCCCACCACCAGTGCGAGACCATCTTCAAGGCTTTCGCCCGCGCGCTGCGCATGGCACTGACGCCCGACCCCCGTTCGGCCGGCGTCATCCCGTCGACGAAAGGCTCGCTCTGACATGAGCACGGTGGCGGTCGTCGATTACGGCATGGGCAACCTGCGTTCGGTGTCGCAGGCGGTGATGCACGTGGCGGCGGGTGCGGGCGTCGATGTCATCGTCACCCGCAGCCCGCAAGACGTGCGGACCGCCGACCGCGTGGTCTTGCCCGGCCAGGGCGCGATGCGCGACTGCATGCGCGAGTTGCATGAATCCGGCCTGAAAGACGCCGTGCTGCACGCGGCCGCGAACAAGCCGCTGCTGGGCGTGTGCGTGGGCATGCAGATGCTGCTGGACCACAGCGAAGAGCAGGACACGCCGGGACTGGGCCTGATTCCGGGCCGCGTGCGGCGCTTCCAGCTGGCAGGCCAGTTGCAGCCCGACGGCAGCCGCTACAAGGTGCCGCAGATGGGCTGGAACCGTGTGCGGCAGCAAGCCCATGCGCTGTGGGCCGGCGTGCCCGACGACAGCTGGTTCTATTTCGTGCACAGCTACTACGCCGAGCCGGCCCACGCCGAACACACGGCCGGCAGCACCGACTACGGCGCGCCCTTTACCTGCGCCGTGGCACGGGATAACATTTTTGCGACCCAGTTCCACCCCGAGAAGAGTGCGGAACAAGGGCTGACCCTCTACCGCAACTTCCTCCACTGGCAACCCTAGGCCCGTCCCATCCATGCTGCTCATCCCGGCCATCGACCTCAAGGACGGACACTGCGTTCGCCTGCAAAAAGGGGACATGAACGTCTCCACCACCTTTGGTGAAGACCCTGCGGCGATGGCCCAGCGCTGGCTGGATGCCGGCGCGCGCCGCCTGCACCTGGTGGACCTGAACGGCGCCTTCGCCGGCAAGCCGGTGAACGAGCCCGCCATCAAGGCCATCCTGCGCGTGGTGGGCGACAAGATCCCCGTGCAGCTGGGCGGTGGCATCCGCGACCTGGACACCATCGAGCGCTACCTGGACGACGGCATCAGCTACGTGATCATCGGCACGGCGGCGGTCAAGAGCCCGGGCTTCTTGCGCGATGCGTGCACGGCCTTTGGCGGCCACATCATCGTCGGCCTGGACGCCAAGGACGGCAAGGTCGCCACCGACGGCTGGAGCAAGCTCACCGGCCACGAGGTCATCGATCTGGCGAGGAAGTTCGAGGACTACGGCGTCGAAGGCGTGATCTACACCGACATCGGCCGCGACGGCATGCTCACCGGCATCAACATCGAAGCCACCGTGAAGCTGGCGCAGGCGTTGACGATTCCGGTTTTTGCATCGGGCGGGCTGTCCGACATCGCCGACATTGAAAGGCTGTGCGCGGTGGAAAGTGACGGCGTCGAAGGCGTGATCTGCGGCCGCAGCATCTACACCGGCGCGCTGGACTTCACGGCGGCACAACTGCGCGCTGACGAACTCGGGCTGGCCTGAGCGGCAGGCCCGATCGGCAGGCCCGAGCCGTCGGCCGTCAAGCCGCCAGGGTTGGTGCGCGCAACCGGGCAACCTGCTGGTGCCGCCGGGCCCAGGCCGCAAGCGCAGCCCCGCCCGCAAACATCAGCGCAGAGGTGCCGGGCTCGGGAGCGGCTGCAGCCTGTTCGACCAGGAAGCCACGGATCTCGCCGTCCGGAAAGGCGCTGCTGCCGATGCTGAGGTAGACCGTGCCGGCTTCGGCGCCGTTGATCAACGCGTTCAGCCCGTCCACCACCATGCCGCCGCTGGCCGTGATGAAGGCCGCGCTGTAGGTGGCGCCGTCGGTCAGGTCGTAGGTGATGTCGAAGCTGCCGCTGCCCGCCCCCAGCGGGAACCCCGCCGGGCTGGTGTTGGCCATTGCGCCCATCGCCGTGCCGCTACCGGCCAGTACGCTGCAGCAGTGCAGCTGCGTGCCCAGCGTGGTGCCCGCCAGGCCTGCGAAGGTGGCCTCGACCCGTGCCGTGACCAGGTCGAGGTCCAAGGTGACCAGCGCGGTGCCCGTGGCGGTGGACGGGCTCAAGCCGGCGCCGGTCAGCACCACGTCGTAGAAGTGTTCGTGGGCCAGCGCGGGCGCGGCGCTGAACGCCAGCAAGGACAGTGCGCCGACGGGCAGCAGCATGCGCAGGTTCATGGTGCAGGTCCTTGCGGGTGCGGCGTTCAGGCCGCGCGGCGGCGGCGAACCAGGGCGCCGACGGCGGCCAGGCCGCCCAGCATCATGGCGTAGGTCGAGGCTTCGGGCACCGGCACCAGGAAGCCGCGGATCTCACCGCCGCCAAAGGTGGAGGTGTGGAGGTTGAGGTAGGCCTTGCCGGCGCTGACGCCGCTTGCCAGTGCTGCGAACGCACCGGCTGTGGTGCCGCCGTTGGCCGTGATGTAAGCCGGGTTCCAGCTGCTGGCTAGGGTTTCATCCAGCGTGACCGAATAGGAGCCCGAGGTGACGCCCAGCGGGAAGCCCGCAAAAGTGGGGGTGGTGGTGGCCACGCCGGCCGTGGCGGTGCCGGCGACGGCGGTGCAGCAGTGGATGTGCGATGCGGTGGTGGTGCCCGTCAAGCCCGAGAAGCTCACCGACAGGCTCAGGGTGTTCAGCACATCGTCGATGGTGACGGTGGCGGTGCCGGTGCCTGGCGAGGCATTGGCCGGCGCTTCGGAAGGGCCGTTCAGCACGACCGAGTAGATCGAGATGGTGGCCTGGGCCGGCAAGGCGGCTGCGGCCAGGGCGAGCGCGGCGCTCGCGGACAAGAATTGAACGGTTTTCATCGGGTGGCTCCTCGTTGCGCGACGGCGCGCACCGGGTGTACGCGATTTGTGCGGGCTTGATTCCGCCGCGTGCGCTGGGTCCCCTCAGACGCGGGGGTGGGTTGCACCGGATAATCCGCCGCATGCTGGCCAAAAGAATCATTCCCTGCCTGGACGTCACGGGCGGCCGTGTCGTCAAGGGCGTCAACTTCGTCGAACTGCGCGACGCCGGTGACCCGGTGGAAATCGCCGCCCGCTACAACGAGCAGGGCGCCGACGAGCTGACCTTCCTCGACATCACCGCCACCAGCGACGGCCGCGACCTGATCCTGCACATCATCGAGGCGGTGGCCGCACAGGTCTTCATCCCGCTGACGGTGGGCGGCGGCGTGCGCACCGTGGAAGACGTGCGGCGCCTGCTGAACGCCGGTGCCGACAAGGTCAGCTTCAACTCGGCAGCCGTGGCCAACCCGCAGGTCATCCGCGACGCGTCCGGCAAATACGGCGCGCAGTGCATCGTGGTGGCCATCGACGCGAAGAAGCGCGTCGGCGACGACCTGGCGCGCAAGGGCCCGGGCTGGGACGTCTACACCCACGGCGGCCGCCAAAACACCCACCTCGATGCCGTGGCCTGGGCCCGGCAGATGGCCGAGCACGGCGCCGGTGAAATCCTGCTCACCAGCATGGACCGCGACGGCACCAAGATCGGTTTCGACCTGGCTTTGACCCGCGCGGTGAGCGACGCGGTGCCGGTGCCGGTGATCGCCTCGGGCGGGGTCGGTGCGCTGGAACATCTGTCCGAAGGCATCCGCGTCGGCGGCGCCGACGCGGTGCTGGCCGCCAGCATCTTCCACTACGGTGAATTCACCGTCGGCCAAGCCAAGGCGCTGATGGCGCGCGACGGCATACCGGTGCGCATCTGATGAGCAAAGCCCACCCGCAGGCCGACGGCCGCGACCCGAAGTCCACCCGCAAGGTCATCAAGCCGGCCACCCAGCACCTGGGCGAGGTGCGGCTCATCGGCGGGCTGTGGAAGCGCAGCAAGCTGCCGGTGGCCGACCGCCCGGGTCTGCGCCCGACCCCCGACCGCGTGCGCGAGACGCTGTTCAACTGGCTGGGCCAGAACCTGAGCGGCTGGCGCGTGCTGGACGCTTTCGCCGGCAGCGGCGCCCTGGGTTTCGAAGCCGCCTCGCGCGGCGCAGCCGAAGTGCTGCTGCTGGACAACGACCCGGTGCTGGTCGACAGCCTGCGGGCATCGCGCCAGCGCCTGGATGCCACCGCCCTGCGCGTGGAACGCGCCGACGCCATGGCCTGGATGGCGCGCAGCGCGCCGGCGCGCTTCGAACTGATCCTGCTCGACCCGCCCTTCGATGCGGATCTCGGTCTGCTGGCCGCGACGGCCGCCACGCGCTTGCTGGTGGAAGGCGGTTTTCTGTATGTCGAAGCCGGCGCGCCGCTGACCGAAACGCTGCCCGGCCTGGTCTTGCACCGCAGCTTGCGTGCCGGTGCTGTCCACGCCGGGCTCTACCTGCGCGCTGACTAGGCGCGGCTACACTGCGCGCCCACCCCGCCCGTCCTCTTCCTGAGGCCCGTGCCATGACCCTCAAAGCCCCGCTCACCGCCGTCTACCCGGGTACCTTCGACCCGATGACCCTGGGCCATGAAGACCTGATGCGCCGCGCGGCCAGCTTGTTCGACCGCCTGATCCTGGCCGTGGCCGCCGGCCACCACAAGCGCACCATGTTCAGCGTGGACGAGCGGCTGGCTATCGCCCGCGAGGTCGCCGCACCCTACAAGAACATCGAGGTCACGCCCTTTCGCGGCCTGCTGCGCGACTTCATGGTCGAACAGGGCGGCAAGGTGGTGATACGCGGCCTGCGCGCGGTCAGCGACTTCGAATACGAATTCCAGATGGCCGGCATGAACCGCCAGTTGATGCCCGAGGTGGAAACGGTCTTCATGACGCCCAGCGACCAGTACCAGTTCGTCAGCGCTACCTTCGTGCGCGAGATCGCCACCCTGGGCGGTGATGTTTCCAAGTTCGTGGCACCCTCGGTCTTGCTGCGCTTGAAAGAGCGCGTCAAGCTGGTGCAGGACTGAAGCGAAATCGCAGGATCAAGGGGACGACACGATGGCACTGTGGATCACGGACGAATGCATCAACTGCGATGTCTGCGAGCCCGAGTGCCCGAATCAGGCCATCTTCATGGGCATCGAGATCTACGAGATCGACCCCGGGAAGTGCACCGAGTGCGTGGGCCACTTCGACGAGCCGCAGTGCGTGCAGGTCTGCCCGGTGGAATGCATCCCGGTCAACCCGGCTTGCGTCGAGACGCCGGCGCAACTGCTCGAAAAATACCAGCGTCTGCAGGCTGGGCAGACGGCTGCTTCACCCTTGCCTTCGCCTTCGATGGCAGTTTCGCCACTGGTTTGACGCGGTTGGCGGGGCGCTCTGGCGCAACGCCCATGCTGCGCACAGCGGCTTCACGCTGCAGGCGTTCTTGCAACAGGCCGTCGGCCGCGCGGCGTTCCTGCGCGGCGCGCTCACGCGCCGCTTGCACATCGGCCGCCGGGCGGCTGCCGGCCAGCGCCAGTTGCCGGCCCTGGTCGCAAGGCGCGTCCGAGTAGCTGCGGCCATCGGCGCCGCAACGCCAGACGGTTTGCGGCTGTGCGGCGGCCAGCAAGGGCAGGGCCAGAACCAGGGCGGCGAGCTTCAGCTTCATCGGGCTTCTCCATCAGCGACAGGTTTGAGGGGCAGCGCCGCCGCAACCGCCAGCGCGGTCGGCGTCAGGGCAGGCTGGGCAACCGGCAACACGGCGGGTCGCGGCGGCTTGGGTCGCGGCGGCTGGGCGTGGATCAACGCCAGCGCGGCATCCATCTCGCCCGCCAGCAGGCGGTCGCTGGCCTGCAATGAACGATCGGTGGCCAGCGCGATGGCGTCGCGGTGGTCGGCCGACGGCTTCTTCAGCACGTAGTTCGCCACCTCGGCCTTCACGCCCGGGTGGCCGATGCCCAGCCGCAGGCGCCAGAAGTCTTGCGTGCCCAGCAGGCCCTGGATGTCCTTCAAGCCGTTGTGACCGGCCGCACTGCCGCCGAACTTCAGCTTGACCTGCCCGGGCAGCAGATCGAGTTCGTCGTGGACGACGAGGATTTCCTTCGGTTCGATCTTGAAGAAGCGCGCCAGCGGCGCCACCGAGGCGCCCGAGCGGTTCATGTAGGTCATCGGTTCCAACAACCAGACGGGGCCGGCCGCCGTGTTCACGCGCGCCATCAAGCCCTGGTAGGCCCGTTCGGGCACCAACCGTGCGCCCAGCTTGTCGGCCAGCGCGTTGATCCACCAGAACCCCGCGTTGTGCCGCGTGGCTTCGTATTCAGCGCCCGGGTTGCCCAGGCCCACAAAGAGTCGAATCATGGGATGAAATTATGTTCGTCGCGCCCAAAGAAAAAGCCCCACCGAGGTGGGGCTCTGCGCCGGCTCGTTGGGGGTGTCTGCACACCCCCATCCGAGTTACTTGGCGTTTTGTTTTTCGCTCTTCTTGGCCTTGGCGGCCTTGCCCTTGTCGGCAGCCACCACCACCACCGGTGCGACTTCTTCTTCGACGCGCGGCTGGGTCACGGCCACGATCACCGGGTTCTGCGTGCCGTGCTTGGCGGCCTTGATGCCGTCGGGCAGCTTCAGGTCGCTGGCGTGCAGGCTCTGGTTCTTCGTCAGGCCCGACAGGTCGATGGTGACGAATTCAGGCAGTTGCGAAGCCAGGCAGTCGATTTCCAGTTCCAGGCGCACGTGGGTCACCAGGCATTTGTCTGTCTTGACGGCCGACGACAGTTCTTCACCGGTGAAGTGCAGCGGCACCTTCTTGCGCACGCGGGTGGTTTCGTCCACGCGCTGGAAGTCGATGTGCAGGACGATGGGCTTCCAGGCGTGCATCTGGAAGTCGCGCAGCAGGACCTTCTCGGTCTTGCCGGCCAGATCCATTTCGAGGATGGACGAGTGGAAGGCCTCTTTCTTCAGCGCGAAGAACAGGGCGTTGTGATCGATTTCGATCATGGCGGGCGTGCCGGCACCGTAAACGATGCCGGGCACCTTGGCAGCGTGGCGCAGGCGGCGGCTCGCTCCGGTCCCCTGCAGCGTACGCTCGTAAGCTGTGAATTTCATGTTGACTCCAAGATGGGTCGAGGTGGATGGACGCCCGCGACCAGGCGTCCGTGAAACCAGGCCGGCGTGGTGCGCCAGCCCGGCATGTTGCAGTTCAGAAGTTGTTGTTCTGCTCCGCGAACAGGGACGTCACCGACTCACCGTCGCTGATGCGGCGGATGCTTTCGGCGAACAGGAAGGCCACTGAGAGTTGCCGGATCTTCGGGCAGGCCTTGGCCGCGGCGCTCAGCGGGATGGTGTTGGTGATGACGACTTCGTCGATGTGCGAAGCGCTGATGCGCTCGATCGCCGGGCCGGAGAAGACGGGGTGGGTGCAGTAGGCGTAGACGCTCTGCGCGCCGCGTTCCTTCAGCACTTCGGCGGCCTTCACCAAGGTGCCGGCCGTGTCGATCATGTCGTCCATGATCACGCAGTTGCGGCCTTCGATCTCGCCGATGACGTGCATCACTTCCGACACATTGGCCGTGGGCCGGCGCTTGTCGATGATGGCCAGGTCGCAGCCGAGCTGCTTGGCCAGCGCGCGGGCGCGCACCACGCCGCCGACGTCGGGGCTGATCACCACCAGGTTGGGGTAGGCCTTGCTCTTCAGGTCGGACAGCAGCACCGGGCTGGCGTAAATGTTGTCGACCGGGATGTCGAAGAAACCCTGGATCTGGTCGGCGTGCAGGTCCATCGTCAGCACGCGCTCGACGCCCACGCTTTCCAGCATGTTGGCCACCACCTTGGCGCTGATGGGCACGCGCATGCTGCGCGGCCGGCGGTCCATTCGGGCGTAGCCGTAGTACGGAATCACCGCGGTGATGCGGCGGGCGCTGGCCCGCTTCAGCGCATCGACCATGATGAACAGTTCCATCAGGTTTTCGTTGGTCGGCGTGCAGGTGGGCTGCACCACGAACACGTCGCGGGCGCGCACGTTCTGCTGGATCTCGACCGTGACCTCACCGTCAGAGAAGCGGCCGACGTGGGCTTGGCCCAGTTCGACACCCAGGTGAGCGGCCATTTCCTGCGCCAAGGCGGGGTTGGCGTTGCCGGTGAACAGCACGGTGTTGAACAGCACGGCAGGTACTCCGGATAGTGATGAAGCCGGCTGACAGGACGGTGGTCCTGGCGCCGGCTTCAGGTGAAGATTTGGCAGGGGAGGAAGGATTCGAACCTTCGCATGTCGGAATCAAAATCCGATGCCTTAACCAACTTGGCGACTCCCCTACACGGGTTCCGGGCCGCTGCCCAAAACCCAAAACCGGTTCAGTCCGCCCAAGACCGCAAAGGGTGCTCAAGCAAACCGCAGCACATCCGCCCCACCCAGCCCGCCGGAAGTTCATCCGCCGGAAAAGTCGCCGAGGGTGAGTCGGACCTGCCTGCTCTGGCGAAGAGTGCGCTGCCTGAACCTGTCATGCGGCTGTTGCCGCAATGTCGTTCCAACCAGCCAGCGGCCTGGGCCACTTCGGCGCATTGACTTTCCGCAGCCGCTTGCAGGTCGTTCTTGCCGAACCCGTCCTGCCAACCCTGCGGCATGTCCAACATGCCAGCCTCTTCAGTAGAGCCTCCTAGTATAGCAGCAAGCGTATTGCGGACCATCAGCGGGTGCTGGAAGATTTCTCGGGTTGGCAAGCTCGCTGCAGGCTTGACGACCGCATAGCGGGCCGGTGCGCAGCGCAGCGGGGTCAGCCGCTCGCCGATGCCCTCGACGAAGGCGTTCTGCCCACCGACGAAAAACGGCACATCGGCACCCAGCGCCAGGCCCAATTCGGCCAAGCGCGTGCGCGGCCAGTTCAAGCCCCACAGGCGGTTCAGCGCCAGCAGCGTGGTGGCCGCGTCGGAACTGCCGCCGCCCATGCCGGCACCCCAGGGCACCTGCTTGTCGATGTGGATGTCCACGCCGGCCGCGCAGCCGCTGGCCGCCTGCAGCGCCCGCGCTGCGCGCAGGCACAGGTCGTCGTTGGGCAATGCCGGCCCCAGATCGTGGCGCTGCAAGTGGCCATCACGGCGCTTTTCAAAGTGCAGGGTGTCGGACCAATCGATCAGCACGAAAGGCGACTGCAGCAGGTGGTAGCCGTCGGCACGCCGGCCGATGACGTGCAGGAAGAGGTTCAGCTTGGCCGGGGCCGGGACGTCGTACAGCGCTTGCAAACTCATGGCTCGGCATTGTCCAGCCGCACGCGCACCGTGACGCCGGGCGGCGCGGCGCGGCGGGCTTCGATCAGGCCTTGGTTGCGTTGGCCCAGCAGCACCTGCCAGCCCAGTTGTTCGAAGCCGGCGTCGTTGACGGCATGCGGCACGGCCGACCAGGGGCGGCCCTTCAACCAGTCGGGCAGGGCCGCCAGCGGCAGCGCTTCGCCCAGCGCCTGCCGCGACAAATCGTCCAGCGTGGCGTAGCGCTGTTCACCTTGCGGCGTTTCCAGCACGGCCACGGCGGGCGACCAGCGTGCGGCGGCCAGTCGCGAGCCCAGCGGCGACAGCAAGCGCAGTTCGCCGCTGTCGCCATCACCGCGCAGCTCAAAAGCCGCGCTGACACCTTGCGCCGCCTGGGTGGGCGTGGCGTCGATGCGCACGCTCAGGCGGCCGCTGGTCCACGGCGCTTCACCGGGCTGCGCGGGCGGGCGCGGCGTGGCGCAGGCGGTCAGCAGCGATGCGGCCAGCAGCATGCAGGCCCTGCGCATCACAGACCTGCACGCATCACAGGTCGACGCGCAACCGGCTCAGCGTTTCGCGCAGCACCTCGTTGGCGGGTTCACGCACCCGGCCTTCGCGCCAGACCTTGCGGGCCTCGTCGCGCTGGCCGGCGGCCCACAGCACTTCGCCGAAGTGGGCAGCGATCTCGGGGTCGGGCCGCGCGACGTAGGCGGTCTTCAACAGGCGCAGCGCCTCGTCGCGGTTGCCCAGGCGGAACTCGACCCAGCCCAGGCTGTCGGTGATGAAAGGGTCACCGGGTGCCAGTTCCAGCGCGCGCTGGATCAGCTGGCGTGCTTCGGGTAGGCGCTGCTGGCGGTCGGCCAGCGAATAGCCCAGGGCGTTGTGCGCGTGGGCGTTGTCGGGCTTGAGTGCGATGACCTGGCGCAGCAGTTTTTCCATCTCGGCCAGCCGGTCGATCTTCTCGGCCATCATGGCTTGCTCGTAGAGCAGGTCGGGGTCGTCGGCGAAGCGTTCGGTGGCGCCGGCCAGCACCTCGAAGGCGTCGCGCCAGCGCTTGGCGTCGCGCAGCAAGGCGGCTTCGGCCACCAGCTTGGCGCGCGCATCCTCCGCGCGCTTCTCCGGCACCCGGCGTATCAGTTCCCGGGCCTGTGCCAGCTGGCCCTGCTTGGCCAGTATCGAAGCCCGGCGCGTCTGCACGTCCAGCGCGCGCTGCGGGTCGTCCACCTTGGCCAGCCAGCGCTCGGCGGCACCGAAATCACCGCGCTGCTCGGCCGACTGGGCCAGCATCAACCAAGCCTGCAGCAGGCCCTGCTCGGGGCGCGCGGGCTCTTCGCTGTCATCGTCGGTGTCTGCGGCCGCCAGCGGCGCGCTGGGCTGCGCAACGGACGCTGCGGGCGTCGCATCGACCGGCTTGGCCATCTGCTTCTGCACCAGTTCGACATAGCGCATCAAGGCCGCTTCGCCCGCCTGCGACTGCTTCAGTTCGAGGTGCAACGCGCCCAGCGACAGAAAGGGCGGCGCGACTTCGGGCTGCTGGCGCGTCAGCACGTCCAGCTGCGCGATGGCGTCACCGTAGCGCTGGCTGCTGGTCAGCAGGCGCACGAAGACCATGCGCAGGGCCGGCTCGGCCTTGGGGGTTTGCAGATAGCCCAGCACCAGGGCTTCGGCGGCAGGGCGCTCGCGGATCAACTCCATGGCCAGCAACACCGGGCCCGGTGCTGCCGGGTCGATGGCCTGCGCTTCCTTGACCAACGCCAGCGCGCGGTCGGGGTCGCGGGCTTCCAGCCAGGCGCGGCCTTGCGCCACCCGCGCCGCCACGCCGGTGGCACCGCTGCGGTAAGGCTTCAGCGCGTCGTCAATGACCTGGGCCACGCCCTTGGGGTCGCTGGCCTGCTGCAGCAAACGCGGCAGCGCCGAGATCAGGTCGGGCAGGTCGGCCGGCAGGGTTTGCGCCAGCAGCAGCTTCAAGGGTTCGCCGACTGCCGTGGGGCGGTTCAGCAGCAGCAGGATCTGCAATTGCAGGCGCAGCGCGTCGGCTGATTTGGGGCTGGCGGTGCGCCAGGCGCGCGTGGCGGCCAGCGCCTGTTCGCCGGCACGGGCCTGCAGCGCGATATCGACCGCGCGGCGGAAGAGCTTGTCGTCGCGGGTGCGGCGGGCCGCGTCCAGCATCAATTCGTAGGCGCTGCTGGCGTCGCCCGAATTCAGCGCCATTTCGCCGATCAGCAACTGGTAGAACAGGCGGTCGTCCAGCGACGAATTGGGCGCCGCGGCACCCGCGCCGGCGGGCTCTTCGGGTGGCGGGGTTTGCGCCTGCGCCACAGGCGCCAGCAGCACCAGCGCAGTGACCGACAGCCAGTGCGCCCAGCGGGGTGACGGTGACGACGCGAGGGGCCGTGGGCTGCGTGCTGTCATCGGTGTTCCCATGCGGTGGCTTCAATTCATTCTCACATAATGACCCATGCCTGAACTCCCCGAAGTCGAGGTCACGCGGCGTGGCATAGCGGCACCTTTACACGGGGCACATGTTCTGTCGGTGCGCTTGGGCAAGCCCTTGCGCTGGCCCCTGGGATGCGACCCCGAAACCCTGCTCGGCAGCACCGTTGGCCACGTCACACGGCGTGGCAAATACCTCTGGCTGCCCCTGTCGCGCGAAGGCCAGCCTGGCGGCGGCTTGTTGATGCATTTGGGCATGTCGGGTTCGCTGGCGATGCTGCCGGCGCCGGCCCTGCCCGGCGACTTCATCCGCGACCCCGGTCCGCACGACCATTTCGACCTGCACACCGACCGCGGCACCTTGCGCCTGAACGACCCGCGCCGTTTCGGCGCCGTGGTCTGGTCGCCGGCGCTGGACCTGCCGCCTGCGGCGACGCTGCTGCAGCGCCTGGGGCCCGAGCCCTTCGACCCGGCGCTGACGCCGGCCGTCTTCCATGCCGCGCTGCAGGGCCGGCGCACGCCGATCAAGGCGCTGCTGCTGTCGGGCGATGCGGTGGTCGGCGCCGGCAACATCTACGCCTGCGAAGCGCTGTTCCAGGCCGGCATCCACCCCGCGCTGCGCGCCGACCGCATCAGCCGGCCGCGCGCCGAGAAGCTGCTGGCCGCGCTGCGCAGCACCCTGGGCCGCGCGCTGGAAGTGGGCGGCTCCACGCTGCGGGATTTCACCGACGCCCACGGCGTCAGCGGCGCCTACCAGGCCGAAGCCGGCGTCTACGGGCGTGCCGGGCTGCCCTGCGTGCGCTGCGGCCAGCCGGTGCGGCGCACGGTGCAGGCGCAGCGTTCCACCTTCTTTTGCAGCCACTGCCAGCGGCGTTGATGCGCGCCGGGCCCTGTGTTGCGCCCGGGCCGCGCCAGGCCGTGCCGTGCCGGGCTGGGCGACTTCGGCATGACTTTGGAAACGCCCTGTAAAAGCCGGCTATTTCCAGGACTTCGGTGGAGGGGTGTGCGCAGCACCCTGCGCTAGCATGAAGTTCACCTTCGCAAGCCCATGTCCAACCTGCACCCGATCGCTGAAAGTCTCGATGCCCTGACCGCCTGGCGCGCGGCCTTGGGCGCCCAGGTGATGCAGTTCGGCCGCACCCTCATCGACCACGAATTGCTCGATGAAGCCGACGGCGCCTTGCTCAGCGCGCTGCACGAGCGGCTGACGTCCGACAAACTCATCCTGGCCTTTGTGGCCGAGTTCTCGCGCGGCAAATCCGAGCTGATCAACGCCATCTTCTTCGCCGACGCCGGCCGCCGCGTGCTGCCCGCCACACCGGGCCGCACCACCATGTGCCCGGTCGAATTGCGCTTCGAGGCGGGTCGCTCGTCCAAGCTGTCGCTGCTGCCCATCGAGTCGCGCCTGAGTGGTCAGACGCTGTCGGAACTGCGCCAGCGCGAAGAACTCTGGCAGCACCTGCCGCTGGACCCGAAGAACCGCGATAGCCTGGTGCAGTCGCTGCTGGCCGTGACGCGCACGCAGCAGGTGAGCGTGGCGCAGGCCGAAGCCCTGGGCTTGTGGAGTGCCAGCCAGCCCGACGACAACCCGCCGCAAGCGGCCGATGGCAGCGTCGAAATACCGGCCTGGCGGCATGCCGTCATCAATTACCCGCACCCGCTGCTGGCGCGCGGGCTGGTCGTCATCGACACGCCGGGGCTGAACGCAGTGGGCGCCGAACCCGAACTGACGCTGGGCCTGCTGCCGTCGGCGCATGCGGTGGTTTTCGTGCTGGCCGCCGACACCGGCGTCACCCGTTCCGACCTGGCGATCTGGCGTGAACACCTGGGCCAGGCCAGCCAGGAACGCTTCGTCGTGCTGAACAAAATCGACGCGCTGGTCGACCCGCTGGCCACGCGGGCCGAAGTCGATGAACAGATCACCCAGCAGTGCGACACCGTGGCCTACACGCTGGGTGTGCCGCTGGCCCGTGTGTTCCCGCTGTCGGCGCGTGAGGCGCTGGCGGCCCGCGTGGCCGGCAATGCCGTGGCCTTGCAGGCCAGCCGCCTGCCGGTGCTGGAACAGGCGCTGACCGAGGGGCTGCTGCCGCGCCGCCAGGCCTTGTTGCTGCAGTCGGCCGTGGGCGTGACCGAAAGGCTGCAAGCCTCGGCGGGCCGGCGCCTGGCCGACCGCCGCCGCCAGCACGCCGAACAGCTGATGGAACTGCGTGGCCTGCGCGGCAAGAGCGGCGGCAAGTTGCGCCTGCTGGTGGCCCGGCTGGACGCCGAGGCGGCCGATTTCGAACAGTGTGTCAGCCGCCTGCTGGCCCTGCGTGCCGTACAGACGCGCATCCAGCGCACGCTGCTGGGCGAGTTGTCCAGCGACCTCTTGCGCGTCGAGGTGGGTGCCATGCAGGCGGCGCTGGGCGTGTGGCCTTTCAAGCTGGGCGGGCGCGCGGCCTTCGACACGCTGATGTCTCGCCTGGCGGCTGCCGTGACCAGCGCGGCCGGGCAGGCCGGTGAGATGCAGCAGATGCTCGAAGCCAGCTTCCGCCAGCTGAATACCGAATTCGGTTTCGCCTTCGCGCTGACGCCCCTGCCGACCTTGAAGTCCACCTTCGACGAACTGCAGGCCATCGACCGCAACTACAGCCGCTACCTCGGCCTGGGGCAGGCCTGGCGCCTGGCGCAACCCGGCTTTGTCGAACAGTTCCGGCGCATGCTGCTGTCGAAGTTGCGCGTGGTGTTCGAGAGTGCGGCCAGCGAACTGGAAGTCTGGAGCCGCGCCGCCACCAACCAGGTGGAAGGGCAGCTGCGCGAACGCCGCGGCAGCTTCGTGCGCCGCCGCGAGGCGCTGCTGCGCGTGCAGGCGGCCTCGGGAGAACTGGAGCAGCGCATCAACGAAGTGCAGGCCCAGGACAGCAAGCTCGAACAGGTGCAGGGCCAGTTGGCCGAGCAGGCTGCCGACCTGCTGGCCGCGGCCCGACGCCTGGGGGTGTCGGCCGTGCCCGGTGCAGCGTTCATGCCCAACCCGTCCGGTTCACTCGGGTCGGTGTGGGCGGCACGCTCGGCCCAGGAAGCCAGCACGGCCGCGCGCCGGGACGCGGCTTGACGCGCCCGACCCTGGGCGCGCAGGTCGTGGCCTGGCAGCGCCAGCCCGGCCGCCATGGCCTGCCGTGGCAGGGCAGCCGCGATCCTTACCGCGTCTGGTTGTCCGAGGTGATGCTGCAACAGACGCAGGTCAGCACGGTGCTGGACTACTACCCGCGCTTCCTGGTCCGTTTCCCCACGGTGGCCGCGCTGGCCGCCGCGCCGCTGGACGATGTCTTCGGCCTGTGGAGCGGTCTGGGCTACTACAGCCGCGCGCGCAACCTGCACCGCTGCGCGCAGGCCGTCGTGGCCGACCACGGCGGCGCTTTCCCGGCCAGCAGCGCGGCACTGGCCGAACTGCCGGGCATAGGCCGGTCCACCGCCGCCGCCATCGCCGCTTTCTGTTTCGGCGAGCGCGCGGCCATCCTCGACGGCAACGTCAAGCGGGTGCTGACACGGGTGCTGGGTTTCGGCGGCGACCTGGCTTCGGCCACCGAGACGCGTCGCCTGTGGGCGTTGGCCGAAGACCTGCTGCCGCAGCGCGATGTCGATGTCTACACCCAGGGTTTGATGGACCTGGGCGCCACCGTGTGCCTGGCACGCCGCCCGGCTTGCAACCACTGCCCGCTGGCCACGCGCTGCGTGGCGCGGGCCAGCGGTGCGCCGCAGGCTTATCCGGTGAAGACGCGCAAGCTCAAACGCAGCCACCGTGAAAACGCGTTGTTGTGGCTGCAGCGCGGCAGCGAGGTTTTCCTGGTGCAGCGGCCGCACAAAGGTGTGTGGGCCGGGCTGTGGAGCCTGCCGGAATACGCCGGCGTGCAGGCGCTGGACGGCTGGCTGGCCAGCAACCCGGGGCAGGGTGATTGGCTGCCGCCCATCGAGCACGCGTTGACGCATTTCGACTGGACGCTGCACACGCTGGCCTGGCACCTGCCGCCCGCTGCGGTCCTGCCGGCAGCGTTGCCCGAAGGCCGCTGGGTCAGCGTTGAGGCCGCCCTGACGATGGGCCTGCCGGCGCCAGTGCGGCGCCTGCTCGAAGGTTGATCAGCCGATCACCACTTTCTTGTCGCGCAGGAAGCCGTCGACCAGCGACAGCCGGATCGCCGCGTCTTCCAGTTCCATCAGCTTCTGCTTCGCGGCCAGGCTGATGGGCAGCAGTTCGCACCAGCGGTTGGCCACCCAGCCGGCATCTTCCAGGCGGTAAGGTTCGGCGAAAGGCGCCGGTTCGTGGGCCTGCAGTTTGCGGATGGCTTCGGCCAGCGCGGCAACGGTGGGCTGCACCGCCGGGCCCGGCGCGCGCAGCGTGTCGGGTGCCACGGCTTGCACCGGCGCCGTCCACAAGCCGTTCACGTGCTGCGTGGGCGGTGCCTGGATGCGGAAACGCTCACCGCCCAGGCAGCGCACGCGCAGGATGCCCGGTTGTTCGGCTTCCACGTCCTCGATGTGGGCCAGAACGCCCACCTCTTCCACCCGCAGCGCCTCACTGCTGCGGCCGGCTTCCGAGCCCTGGCGCAGGCACACCACCCCGAAGGCCTGCCCGGTGCGCATGCAGTCGGCGACCAGGTCGAGGTAGCGCGCCTCGAAGATCGTCAGGTGCAGCACCGCACCCGGGAAGAGCACCATCTTCAGCGGAAACAGCGGCAGCGGGGCGGCCAGCGGCGCACCGGTGTCGATCTGGGTGGTGGGGCTGACGGGCTTCATTCGCGAGCGTCCAGTTCGCGGTGGCGCACCAGCGTGGCGTAGGCGCTTTCGAAGCGCCGGGCCAGCCATTCCACGCCATAGACCGAGCGGTGCTGGCCGCCGGTGCAGCCGATGGCCACGGTGAGGTAGCTGCGCTGGTCGTCTTCGAACGAAGGCAGCCAGCGGTGCAGGAAGTCGCGGATCTGCTGCAGCATCTCGCCCACTTCGGGCTGGGCCTGCAGGTAGGCGGCCACGGTCTCGTCGCGGCCGGTCAGCGGGCGCAGTTCGCGGATGTAGTGCGGGTTGGGCAGCACGCGCAGGTCGAAGACGTAGTCGGCGTCCAGCGGCACGCCGTGCTTGAAGGCGAAAGACTCGAAGACCAGCGTCAGCGCCGCTTCACGCGCGCCCACCAGCGACCGCACCCAGTTGCGCAGCAGGGCCGGGCGCAGCTGGCTGGTGTCGATGACGGTGGACTTGTCGCGCAGGTCGGCCAGCAGCGCACGTTCCAGTTCGATGGCGTCGACCAGCGCGCGCGACACATCGCCGGCGGTGGCCGCCGCCGTCAGCGGGTGCGGGCGCCGGGTTTCGGAAAAGCGGCGCAGCAGCGCGTCGGTGCTGGCGTCGAGAAACAGCGTGCGGATGCGCACGCCTTCGCTGCGCAGCTGGTCGATCAGCGGCACCAGGCTGGGCAGCGAGCCGGCCGTGCGCACGTCCACCGCCACGGCCACGCGGTGGGTGTAGCGGCCGTGTTCCAGGCGGATGAAATCGCGCAGCAGTTCGGGCGGCAGGTTGTCGACGCAGAAGTAGCCGGCGTCTTCCAGTGCGTGCAGCGCCACCGATTTGCCCGAGCCCGAAATGCCGGTGACCAGCACCACTTCGTTGCGTTCGGCCTGCGCGTCGATGGGGATGGCGACTGTCATTCCGCAGTCTCTGAACCGGCCTTGGCGCCCAGGCCCAGCAAGGCCTGCGCATGGGCCGTGCCGGACAACTTTTCGCCGCCCAGCATGCGCGCGATCTCGGCGACGCGGGCCACGCCTTCAACCGGCCGGATGTCCGACAACGTCTGCTTGCCGCGCAGTGCCTTGGCCACCACGAAGTGCCCGTCGGCGCAGGCCGCCACCTGCGCCAGGTGGGTCACGGCCAGCACCTGGCTGGACTGCCCCAACTGCTTCATCAAACGCCCCACGCTGTCGGCCACGGTGCCGCCGACCCCGGCGTCGATCTCGTCGAAGATCAGCGTCGATGCGCCGCTGCGCGCGCTGGCGGTCGTCACGGCAATCGCCAAGGCCAGCCGCGACAACTCGCCGCCCGACGCCACCTTGGCCAGCGTGCGCGGCGTGCTGCCGGCGTGGCCGGCGACGCGGAATTCAGCCCCTTCCAGGCCGAAGGCCTGCGGCTCGGTCTGCGGCAGCAAAGCGACTTCGAAACGGCCGCCGGCCATGCCCAGTTGCTGCATGGCCAGGGTGACGGCGGCCGACAGCCGCGGTGCCGCCTTCTTGCGCAGTTTGGTGACGCGTTCGGCGGCGCTGCGCCAGCCGCTTTCGGCCGTGGCCACGGCGCGCTCCAGGCCTTCCAGATCGGCCGCCGCGTCCAGCTTCGTCAACTCGGCCTGCCAGCCGGCCAACAGCGCCGGCAATTCGGCCGGCGTGCGGCGGTAGCGGCGGGCCAGCGCCACCCACACGCCCAGGCGTTCGTCCAAAGCGGCCAGGCGTTCGGGGTCGGGTTCGCGGTGGCCCAGGTAGCTGTGCAGGGTGTGCGCGGCATCTTCCAGCTGGGCCTGCGCGGCACGCAACTGCTCGGCCACGGCGCCCAGTTCGGCATCGAAGCGCTGCACGGCGTCGAGCGCGCTGATGGCCCGCGAGGTCTGCGTGCCGGCGTTATCGCGGTCTTCGGCAATGGCATGCAGCGCCGCCTGCGCACCGTCGATCAGCGCCTGCGCGTGGGCCTGGCGCTGGTGCTCGGCGTTCAGGCTGTCCCACTCGCCTTCGGCGGGCGCCAGCTTGTTCAGTTCGGTGATCTGCCAGGCCAGCCGCTCGCGTTCACGTTCCAGCGTGTCGCGCTGGCCGCGTGCGGCTTCCAGCTGGGCGATGGCCTGCCGCCAGGCCTGCCAGGCGGCGGCCATCGCGCTGCCGTCCACACCGGCCTGCGCGTCCAGCAGCGCGCGCACGGCAGCCGGGCGCGTCAGGCTTTGCCAGGCGTGCTGGCCGTGGATGTCCACCAGGTGGTCGGCCGCCTCACGCAGCTGCGCCACCGTGGCCGGGCTGCCGTTGATCCAGGCCCGGCTCTTGCCCTGCGCGTCCACCGTGCGGCGCAGCAGCAGGCTGTCGTCGGTGGCGTCCTCGCGGGTGAATCCGGCCTCGTCCAGCCAGGGCTGCAGCGATGCGGGCAGATCGAATTCGGCACCGACCTCGGCGCGCGCCGCGCCCTCGCGCACCAGCGCGGCGTCGGCGCGGTTGCCCAGCGCGAGTTGCAGCGCGTCGATGAGGATGGACTTGCCGGCGCCGGTTTCGCCGGTCAGCACGCTGAAGCCGGACTGGAAGTCGACTTCCAGCTCGGCGACGATGACGACATCGCGCAGGGACAGGCGCCGCAGCATGTCAGACCACGCCCTCGTACCAGCGCAGCTTGCGGCGAAGCGTGGCGTAGTAGCTCCAGCCGCGCGGGTGCAGGAAGCGCACCTTGAAAGCCGAACGGCGCACGCGCACCTGGTCGCCGATGAGCAGGCTGGCCAGCGTGTGCATGTCGAAGTTGGCCGAGACGTCCTTGCCCGAAACCAGGCCGATGCGCACCTCGCCGGTGTCGGGCAGCACGATGGGGCGGTTGCTCAGCGTGTGGCTGGCGATGGGCAGCACCACCAGACCGCCGATGCTGGGGTGCAGGATGGGCCCGCCGGCCGACAGCGCGTAGGCCGTGCTGCCGGTGGGCGTGGCCACGATCAGGCCGTCGGCGCGCATGTTGGCGACGAAGTCGTCACCGATGTCGACGCGCAGTTCCACCATGCTGGCGGTGGCACCGCGGCTGACCACCACGTCGTTCAGCGACAAGCCTTCGAAGATGCACTGGCCGTCGCGCCAGACTTCGCTTTCCAGCATGGCACGCGCTTCTTCTTCGAAGTCGCCGGCCACGATGGGCGCCAGCGCTTCCTTGTACTGGCCCATCGCGATGTCGGTGATGAAGCCCAGCCGGCCCTGGTTGATGCCCACCAGCGGCAGGTTGTAGGGCGCCAGCTCGCGGGCAATGCCCAGCATGGTGCCGTCGCCGCCCACCACCACGGCCAGGTCGCAGCGCTGGCCCATCTGCTGCGGCGTCAGGGCTTCGAAATCGGTCACACCGGTGTTCAGCGCGGTGTCGGCTTCGAAGGAGACTTCCAGGCCCTGGGCCATCAGGAAATGGGCAATGTCCTCCAGCGCCGGCCTGATGCCCTGCGCCTGGTATTTGCCCACGATGGCTGCATGACGAAAACCTGAAGGCATGCGCGGCATTACACCATAGGGCCCCTGCTGAAACGGCCCTGCTCCGGGGGCTGCGTCTGACGTTGGAGCCCGGCGTTTCCAACCGTGGTGCGTCCCTACAATCGGCGCATGCTGGATGACCGCGCACGCACGCTGCTGAAGACCCTCGTCGAGCGCTACATCGCCGACGGCACCCCCGTGGGTTCGCGCACGCTGAGCCGCACCTCGGGCCTGGACCTGTCGCCGGCCACCATCCGCAACGTGATGTCCGACCTGGAAGAACTGGGCCTGATCGCCAGCCCGCACACCAGCGCCGGGCGCATCCCCACGGCGCGCGGCTATCGCTTGTTCGTGGACACGATGCTGACGGCCCGCCCGCTGGACTTCGAACGCACCTCACCCGACGTGGCCGCCGCGCGAGAGCAGCTGCACCCCGACCAGCCGCAGCGCGTCATTGCGCAGGCCGCTTCCTTGCTGTCCAGCCTGAGCAGCTTCGTCGGCGTGGTCACGGCGCCGCGCAAGGCCAGCGTCTTCCACCACATCGAATTCCTGCGCCTGGGCGAACGCCGCGTGCTGGTCATCCTGGTGGCGCCCGACGGCGACGTGCAGAACCGCGTCATCTTCACCGCGCGCGACCACCAGCAGAGCGAACTGGTTGAAGCCACCAACTTCCTCAACGCCCACTACGCCGGCCTGACCATCGAAGAGGTGCGCGAGCGCCTGAAGAACGAGATCGACGCGCTGCGCGGGGAGATCGCGGCGCTGATGCAGGCGGCGGTGCAGGCCGGCAGCGAGGTGCTGGCCGAAAGCACCGACAACGTCATCGTCTCGGGCGAACGCAACCTGCTGACGGTGCAGGATTTCGGCAACGACATGAGCAGCCTGCGCCGCCTGTTCGACGTCTTCGAGCAGAAGACCGAACTGATGCGCCTGCTGGAAGTCAGCAGCCGCGCCGAGGGCGTGCGCATCTACATCGGCGGCGAAAGCCGCGTCGTGCCTTTCGAAGAATTGAGCGTGGTGACGGCGCCCTACGAAGTCGATGGCCGGGTGGTCGGCACGCTGGGCGTCATCGGCCCCACGCGCATGGCCTACGACCGCATGATCCAGATCGTCGACATCACCTCGCGGCTGGTTGGCAGCGCCCTGTCAGCCCGCTGAGCCAGGCCTCCTAGAATCATGGGCTGCAGACTGTTTTCACCGGGCCGTTAGCTCAGTTGGTTAGAGCAGAGGACTCATAATCCTTTGGTCGTAGGTTCAAGTCCTACACGGCCTACCAAACCCGCCTCCACCCGAGGCCAGCGACGACAAAAACGCCATGTGCATCCACATGGCGTTTTTTCGTCCGTACTTCAACGCAGGCCGCGCACCAACCGAAGTGGCGGCCTGTTCAGTCCTGGTCCAGGGCCGTTTGCAGCTGTCGGGCCAAGGACACCAGGGCGGCCTGCAGAGGGCGCACCGTGTCCAGCAGCCGGGCGATTTCAGGCGCTGTCGACGGGGTCGGTGCCGAGGGGCCTTCAGCGGTGGTTTCCAGAGCGGCTTCCAGGGCTTCGATGCGCCGCACCAGCGCCGTGGCGCACAGCACGGCGCAGGCGCCGCGCAGCGAATGGCAGGCCTGCCACAGCGCCGCGCGGTTGCCCTGGCGCGCCGCCTGCATCAGCGCCGGTTCACCGGCCCGGTAGGTGGCGGCAAAGCGCAGCAGCACCCGTTCCAGGCGGTGCATTTGGCCGCCCAGGTTGCGCAGCGAACCGGCCAGGTCGAAGCCTTCGATGGCCGCCAGGCCGCTGTGCAGCCTTTCGGCGCTGCGCTCGGCGGGCGCCACAGCGGCCCAGCCCGGCAACCAGTGTTGCAAGGCCCCGCGCAGCGCCGCGGGCACCACGGGGTTGGTCAGGTAGTCGTTCATGCCCGCATCCAGGCAGGCGCTGCGGTCGTCGGACTCGGCGTTGGCGGTGAGCGCAATGATCGGCGGCAGGGGCCCTCTCGCCTGCCGGATGCGCCGCGTGGCCTCGATGCCGTCCATGCCCGGCATCTGCACGTCCATCACGATCAGGTCGTAGGCGACGGCCCGCGCCTGCGCAACGGCCTGCTCGCCGCTGCTGGCGCTGTCGGTCTGCAGGCCCAGCTGCAGCAGCAGGCTGACCGCCACTTCCAGGTTGATGGCGTTGTCGTCCACCACCAGCGCGCGCCACAGCCGGGGTGTCATGCCGCCTCGGCCTGAACCGGCCGGCGCACCAGCAGGCCCAGCAGCGCCAGCACGCAGAAGGCCGCGCCGGCCCAGAAGGTGGCGGGCGCGCCGTGGCGGTCCCACAGGAAGCCGGCCGTCACGCTGGCCAGCAGCATGGCCGCGCCGCTGACCAGGTTGAAGCAGCCGTAGGCCGTGCCGCGCAAGTCGGCCGGTGCGGTGTTGGCCACCATGGTGGCCAGCAGGCCCTGGGTGATGCCCATGTGCACGCCCCACAAGGCCACGCCGCCCAGCACCGCCGTCCAGTGGCTGCTGCTGGCCAGCACGGTGTCGGCAGCCAGCAGCACCAGCAGCCCCAGGCCCAGCAGCTTGCGGTGGCTCATGCGGTCCGACAGCGCGCCGAAGGGGTAGGCCGACGCCGCATAGACCCCGTTCATGGCCACCATCACCAGCGGCACCAGCGCCATCGCGATGCCGCTCTGCTGCGCGCGCAGCACCAGAAAGGCTTCGCTGAAACGGGCCAGCGTGAACACCGCGCCCACGCCCACCACCCACCAGTAGCCGCCGCCCAGGCGGGCCAGCTGGGCGCGCTGGATGGGGTTGGTGCGCGGCGTGCCGGGTGCAGGTCGGGGGTCGTGCACGCCCAGCACCAGCACCAGCACCGCCAGCAGGCCGGGGATGACGGCGACCCAGAACACAGCGCGGAAATCGTTGGCCCACAGCAGCATCAGGCCCACCGCCAGCAGCGGGCCGAGGAAGGCCCCCACGGTGTCCAGCGACTGCCGCAAGCCGAAGGCCGCGCCGCGCAGTGCGGGCGGCGTGATGTCGGCCACCAGCGCATCACGCGGCGCGCCGCGGATGCCCTTGCCGACGCGGTCGACCAGCCGCGCGGTGACGACCAGCCCCATGCCCGGTGCCAGCGCGAACAGCGGCTTGCTCAAGGCGCCCATCGTGTAGCCGAGCACGGCCAGCGGCTTGCGGCGGCCCAGGTAGTCGCTGATGGCACCCGAAAAGATCTTGACGATCAGCGCCGTGGCCTCGGCCAGGCCTTCGATGAAACCGATGGTCAGTGCGCTGGCGCCCAGCACCGTGGCCATGAACATCGGCAGCAGGCTGTGCACCATCTCGGACGACACGTCCATCAGCAGGCTGACGAAGCCCAGCGCCCAGACGCCCTTGGGTATCTGGGCGAGCATGCGGGTCTCAGCCGCCCGCTGAAGCGCTGGGCGCTGCCTGCACCACCGGCGCCCGGGTGACGCGGACACGGCCGCCGGTCGTCACCAGGATCACCGCGTCGCCGGGCGCGAAGGTCTCGGCGGCCCGCGCCTGCACCACCGAACGGCGGTCACCGTTGCGCAGCTGAACCAGGATTTCCAGGCCTTCCTCGCGCGTCGCGGTGCGCTCGGCGGCGTTGCCGATGACCCCGCCCACCACCGCGCCGATCACGCCGATCACCATGGCGTCGCGGCTGCCGCCGACGCTGGAACCGGCAATGCCACCCAGTGCGCCGCCGGTGGCCGCGCCGATGCCCGACTGCGAGCCGTCGACGATGACCGGGCGGGTGTTCAGCACCACCGCGTCGATGACGGTGGCCATGCGCTGGGTGTCGTTGCGGCTGACCACGTCGGGGCTGCTGGTGGTGCAGGCGCACAGGGTCAGCGTGACAGCGGCTGCAAGGGCGGTGGTGAACGATCGCTTCATGGCGCTGGGCTTTCCGAACGGTGCATCGATTGTGCGGCTTGCGGCGCTGCGGGCCATCCGCTTCAGGCGTGAAGCCGTGAACTGCGCGGCACCGACGCCAACAGAAATTCCATCTGGTCGACGACGATGCGCCGCCCGCGCAGGATCATGTCTTCGTGCAAGCTGGGCGTGTACGGCAGGTAAAGCAGCGTCATGCGGGCTTCTTCGGGCATGCGGTTGCCCTTGTGGCCGTTGCAGGCACGGCAGGCGGTGATGCAGTTCATCCAGCTGTCGGCACCGCCGCGCGACACCGGCACGATGTGTTCGCGCGTCAGGTCGTCAAAGTGAAAGCGCAGGCCGCAATAGGCGCACAGGCCTTTGTCGCGGGCGAACAGTTTGGGGTTGGACAGCGCCGGCGCCACCCGCCAGGCCCGGCTGGGCACCGCGCCGCGCACGGCCACGATGGGGTGCACCTCGATGCGCGACTGCAGGCCCGTGGTGCGCTGCGTGCCACCGCGCAGCACCTGGAAGGTGTCGCCCAGCGTCCAGGCCACCGCGTCGCTGGCGTAAAGCACAGCCGCCTCGCGAGCGGATATCCACGCTTGCGGGCGCCCGGAAATATCGAGCTGCAGCACGTCCATGGCGCTAGGGTAGCCGATAGACGGTTCTAGGACCCTCACCCTAGAAAAAGTCACACCCGCGCGGCGGCGCAGGCCCGTGAAGTCTGCAAAATAGAACGGTCGTTCGATTTCTCGAAACCGCACCGTGACCCTGCCGCCCGAACTGCCCGCTGAATTCGCCGCCCGCCCGGCCGCCAAGGCCTTGCACAAGGGTCAGCAGACGCGCGCCGCCATCCTGGAAGCGGCCCTCGGCCTGGCCTCGCACATGGGGCTGGAAGGCCTGTCCATCGGCGCGCTGGCCGAGGTGACGCAGATGAGCAAGTCGGGCGTCTTCGCGCATTTCGGTTCGCGCGAAGAACTGCAGATTTCGGTGATCCGTGAATACCACGCGCGTTTCGAAGAAGCGGTGTTCTTCCCCGCCATCCGCGAACCGCGCGGCCTGCCGCGCCTGCGCGCCCTGTTCGAGTTGTGGGTGCGCCAGGTCTCGGTGGAACTGGACTCGGGCTGCATCTACATCAGCGGCGCCGTTGAATTCGACGACCGACCCGGCCCGGTGCGCGACGCGCTGGCCAGCATGGTGCGCACCTGGCACGCGGCGCTGCAGCGCGCCATCGGCCTGGCGGTCGAGACCGGCGAATTGCGCAGCGACACCGACCCCACGCAGATGCTCTTCGAGGTGCACGGCCTGATCCTGGCGTTGCACCACGACGCCCGTTTCCTGCGCATCCCCGGTGCGCTGGACCGGGCCCGCGCCGGCTTCGAACGCACGCTGGGCTACTACGCACGCGGCTGAACCGGCCGGTCCCTTCTTCTTTCGATTTCGTCTTTCGCTTTTCAGGAGTTCTTCATGGCCCAGTACACCCCGCCCTTGCGCGACATGCGCTTCGTGATGCACGAAGTGCTGAACGTCACCGACGAATTGAAGCTGCTGCCGCGCCACGCCGACATCGA
>JANPHI010000124.1:0-1971 GCA_031424355.1 Betaproteobacteria bacterium | reverse complement strand
GGCACGCCGATACCGGTGAGTGCGAAAGACGTGCTGGAGCAGATCAAGGCGGCGCAAGCCTGAATCGGCTGGAAGCAGCTTGAGCATGTTCGCGGCCGACGCGGTGTTGATGCAGCAGGTGCTGGGCCGTGATGGGCCCGGTGGCCCGGTGCAACGCCGCGCCGTGGCCAAGGCCATCACGCTGCTGGAGTCCACACGCGCCGACCACCGTGCGCGCGCCGACGATTTGCTCAACGCTTTGCTGCCGTCCACCGGTCGTTCTTTCCGCCTCGGCATCAGCGGCGTGCCGGGTGTCGGCAAAAGCACCTTCATCGAGACACTGGGCCTCTTCCTCATCGGACGCGGCCACCGCGTGGCGGTGCTGGCCGTGGACCCGAGCAGCAGCGTCAGCGGCGGCAGCATCCTGGGCGACAAGACGCGCATGGAACGCCTGAGCATGGACGAACGCGCCTACATCCGCCCCAGCCCGGCCAGCGGCAACCTGGGCGGCGTGGCCGAGAAAACGCGCGAGGCGCTGCTGGTCTGCGAAGCGGCGGGCTTCGATGTCGTCATCGTCGAAACCGTGGGCGTGGGCCAGTCTGAGACTGCCGTCGCCGGCATGACCGACATGTTCGTGCTGCTGCAATTGCCCAACGCAGGCGACGACCTGCAGGCCATCAAGAAAGGCGTGATGGAGATCGCCGACCTCGTGGTCATCAACAAGGCCGACCTGGACGAGGCCGCCGCCATGCGCGCGCGGGCGCAGATCAGCAGTGCTTTGCGCTGGTTGGGCCCGCACGCGCACAGTGCCACGCAGGTGCTGCAACTGAGCGCCTTGAAGGGCACCGGCCTCCCAGATTTCTGGCAGGCCGTGACCGCCTTCCGCGACGCGCAAGACAGCAGCGGCCGCCTGACCGAACGCCGCCACGCGCAGGACGAAGCCTGGATGTGGGCCCGCATCGAAAGCGGATTGCGCCAACAGTTTCACCAGCGCGCTGCCGTGCGCGCGGCGCTGCCGCGAACCATCGCCGACGTGCGCGCTGGCCGGCTCGCGGCGTCGGTCGCGGCGCGCCGCTTGCTGGACTTGTCCGACCCACCGAATTGATTGCAGACCGAAGAAAGAACGCCATGCACGACATCATCGAACAGCTGGAAAACAAACGCGCTGCGGCGCGCCTGGGTGGCGGCGTCAAGCGCATTGCCGCGCAACACGCCAAGGGCAAATTGACAGCACGCGAGCGCATTGAGTTGCTGCTGGACGAAGGCACGTTTGAAGAGTGGGACATGTTCGTCGAGCACCGCTGCGCCGACTTCGGCATGCCCGACACCAAGATCCCCGGCGACGGCGTCGTCACCGGCTACGGCATGATCAATGGCCGCCTGGTCTTCGTCTTCAGCCAGGACTTCACGGTCTTCGGCGGTGCGCTGTCAGAAGCCCACGCCGAGAAGATCTGCAAGGTGATGGACCAGGCGATGAAGGTGGGCGCGCCCGTCATCGGCCTGAACGACAGCGGCGGCGCGCGCATCCAGGAAGGTGTGGCTTCGCTGGGCGGTTACGCCGAAGTCTTCCAGCGCAATGTGATGGCTTCCGGCGTGGTGCCGCAGATCAGCTTGATCATGGGCCCGTGTGCCGGCGGCGCCGTGTATTCGCCGGCCATGACCGACTTCATCTTCATGGTCAAGGACAGCTCCTACATGTTCGTCACCGGCCCCGAGGTGGTGAAGACCGTGACGCACGAGGAAGTGACCGCTGAAGAACTGGGCGGCGCCGGCACCCACACCAGCAAGAGCGGCGTGGCCGACGGGGCTTTCGAGAACGACGTGGAAGCGCTGCTGATGCTGCGCCGCTTCTACAACTACCTGCCGCTGAACAACCGCGACGGCGTGCCGGTGCGGCATGGGCTGAATGGGGGGGACCCGGCCGAGCGCCTGGACATGAGCCTGGACACGCTGGTGCCCCACAACGCCAACCAGCCCTACGACATCAAGGAA
>JANPHI010000123.1:0-2494 GCA_031424355.1 Betaproteobacteria bacterium | reverse complement strand
CCCTGGGCGGCGGGCTGGAATCGGTGCTGCCCTTTCACAAGATCATCTTCGAACGCAGCGCGCAGGCCGGCTTTCCCGAAGTGCTGTTCAACCTGTTCCCCGGCATGGGCGCCTGGGACTTCACGATGCGCAAGGCCGGCTTCGCGGTGGCCAGCGAAATGGTGCTGTCGGGCCGCCTGTACAGCGCCGAAGAGCTGCACTACCGCAAGCTGATCGACGTGGTGGTGGACGACGGCGCGGGTGAAATGGCCATCGAACGCGCGGTGCATGAAGTGGAACCGCGCCACCGCGGCGTGCTGACCGCGCTGCGCGGCCAGCGGCTGGCCGCGCCCGTCAGCCGGCAGTCGCTGGACGCCATCGTCGACTTGTGGGCCGAAAGCGCGCTGGGCCTGACCGACCGCGACTTGCGCCTGATGGAGCGCCTGGCCCGCGCCCAGGCCCGCAAGGCCGGCGGCGCCGACGAAGGTGCCGCCGAAGAGATCAAGCGCATGGAACTGGAAAACGCCTGGGGCGAACGCCGCACCGGCATGAACCGCCGCGCCGACACCAGCGCCGACCGCCGCACGCGCACCTGAAGGTGCACCTGGAAACGAAGCCGCTGCCGATGACCCCCTTGCCCGCCACCCCCGAAGTCCTGATCAGCGAAGTCGGCCCGCGTGACGGCCTGCAGAGCGTGAAGACCGTGATGCCCACCGCCGCCAAGTTCGCCTGGCTGGACGCGCTGCACGCCGCCGGCCTGCGCGAGATCGAGGTCGGCTCTTTCGTGCCCGCGCATTTGCTGCCGCAGATGGCCGACGTGGCCGAGGTGGTGCGGCATGCGCTCACGCTGCCGGGCCTGACGGTGATGGCGCTGGTGCCCAACCTGCGCGGCGCGCAGGCGGCGCTGGCGGCCGGGGTGCACAAGCTGACCATCCCGGTTTCCGCCAGCGCCGCGCATTCGCTGGCCAATGTGCGCAAGACGCGCGAACAGATGGTGGCCGAGGTGCGCGCCATCGTCGCGCTGCGCAAGGACACGGCACCGCAGGTGCACATCGAAGCCGGTATCGCCACGGCTTTCGGCTGCACCATCCAGGGCCGTGTCGAGGAAGACGATGTGGTGTGGATGGCCGAGCAGGTCATCGCCGCCGGCGCCGACGAATCGGGCCTGTCCGACACCACCGGCATGGCCAACCCGGCCCAGGTGCGGCGGCTGTTCACGCGGGTCTTCGCGGCCATCGGCAAACACACAGGCGCGGCCCACATGCACAACACGCGCGGGCTGGGGCTGGCGAATTGCCTGGCGGCTTACGACGTGGGCGTGCGCACTTTCGATGCGTCGCAAGGCGGCCTGGGCGGCTGCCCGTATGCGCCCGGTGCATCCGGCAATGTGGTCACCGAAGACCTGGTCTTCATGTTCGAGGCGATGGGTGTGCGCACCGGCGTGGACCTCGCCAAGCTGATCGCCGCACGCGCTGCGTTGCAGGCCGGTTTGCCCGGTGAACCGCTGTACGGCATGACGCCGGAAGCGGGTCTGCCCAAGGGCTTCGTGCAGGGCAGCCGCCATGTCTGAGAAGTTGCCGCTGGCCGGTTTGCGCGTCATCGAATTCACCCACATGGTGATGGGCCCGACCTGCGGCATGGTGCTGGCCGACCTGGGTGCCGAGGTCATCAAGGTCGAGCCGCTGGCCGGCGACAACACGCGCAAGCTGCTGGGCTCGGGCGCCGGTTTCTTCGCCATGTTCAACCGCAACAAGCAGAGCCTGGCGGTGAACGTGCAAGACCCGCGCGGCCAGGAAATCGTGCTGCGCCTGGTGGCCAGCGCCGACGTGTTCAGCGAGAACTTCAAGGGCGGCGCGATGGCCAGACTCGGCTTCGGCTGGGACGCGATGCACCGCCTGAACCCGCGCTTGATCTACGTCTCGCACAAAGGCTTTCTGCCCGGCCCTTACGAACACCGCACCGCGCTGGACGAGGTGGTGCAGATGATGGGCGGCCTGGCCTACATGACCGGCCCGGAAGGCCGGCCGCTGCGCGCCGGCACCAGCGTCAACGACATCATGGGCGGCCTGTTCGGCGCCATCGGCGTGCTGGCCGCCTTGCAGCAGCGCGACAACCGCCACAGCGGCACCGGCCAGGGCGCCGAAGTGCAGAGCGCCCTCTTCGAGAACAACGTGCTGCTGATGGCCCAGCACATGATGCAGTTCGCCGTCACCGGCAAGGCCGCCGCGCCCATGCCCAGCCGCATCAGCGCCTGGGCCGTGTACGACGTGTTCAGCGTGGCCGGCGGCGAGCAGATTTTCCTGGCCGCCGTCAGCGACACGCAGTGGGCCCTGCTCTGCGACGCCTTCGATTTCACCGACTTGAAAACCGATCCGCGTCTGGCCAGCAACAACCTGCGCGTGCAGGCCCGCGAATGGATGATGCCGCTGCTGCGCGAGCGCTTCGCCCTGCACACCGCCGCTGAGTTGGGCCGCCGCTTCGAGGCCGCCGGCCTGCCCTACGCGCCCATCACGCG
>JANPHI010000122.1:0-4601 GCA_031424355.1 Betaproteobacteria bacterium | reverse complement strand
GTGCAGATCGTGCACGCGGCCGTGGGTGGCATCAGCGAGAGCGACATCAACCTGGCCATCGCCAGCAAGGCCGTGATCATCGGCTTCAATGTGCGGGCCGATGCCGGTGCGCGCAAGCTGGCCGAAGGCAACGGCGTCGACATCAAGTACTACAACATCATTTACGACGCGGTCGACGAGATCAAGGCGGCGATGGGTGGCATGTTGCCGCCGGAGCAGCGCGAGGAAATCATCGGCACCGCCGAGATCCGCACGGTGTTCGTGGCCAGCAAGATCGGTACGGTGGCGGGTTGCATGATCACCGCCGGCCAGGTCATCCGCAATTCGCGCTTCCGCCTGCTGCGCGAGAACACGGTGATCTACACCGGCGAAGTCGAATCGGTGAAGCGCCTGAAGGACGACGTGCGCGAAGTGGCGTCGGGCTTCGAATGCGGCATCAAGTTGAAGAACTACAACGACATCAAGGAAGGCGATCAGTTGGAATTCTTCGAGGTGAAGGAAGTGGCACGCACCTTGTAGTGCGGCGATTGACTCATCCGAGCAACCCCGCCCTCCCCAAGACGGCGGGGTTTCTACTTGAGCACAGGCAACGATGAAACACAAAAGAGCCATCCCCAACCGCAGCTTTCGCGTCGCTGACCAGATCCAGCGCGACGTGGCCTTGCTGATCCGCGACTTGAAAGATCCGCGCATCGGCATGGTCACGGTCAACGGCGTGCAGGTCACGCCGGACTACGCGCACGCGCAGGTGTATTTCTCGGTGATGGTGGGCGAGCCTGAAGCGACGGCCGCTGCGCTGAACGAATCGGCGGGCTACATCCGCAATGGCCTGTTCAAGAAGCTGGCCATCCACACCGTGCCGACGCTGCACTTCCATTTCGACAAGACCACCGAACGCGCGGCCGACTTGTCGGCGCTGATCGCCAAGGCCAACAGCGTGCGCGCCAAGGAAGATCCCGAGCCATCGGCTGCCGCGTCACCGCCCGCCGAAGCCGGGCCGACCCGAGAAGACTGAACACCATGGCCACCCGGATCGTCCGCCGCCCGCTGCACGGGGTCTTGCTGCTCGACAAGCCGATAGGCTGGACGAGCAACGACGCCCTGCAGAAGGCCCGCGGCATCCTGCGTGCCGAGAAGGGCGGCCACACCGGCACGCTGGACCCGCTGGCCACCGGCCTGCTGCCGCTGTGCTTCGGCGCAGCCACCAAGTTTTCGCAGATCAGCCTGGACGCCGACAAGCGCTACACCGCCACGCTGAAGCTGGGCCAGCGCACGACCACCGGCGACCGCGAGGGCGAGGTCGTCGAAGAGCAGCCCGTGCAGACCGACCGCACCGCGATAGAGGCCGCTTGCCGCGCGCTGACCGGCGCCATCGAACAGTTGCCGCCGATGTATTCGGCGCTGAAGCACGGGGGCAAGGCGCTGTACGACTACGCGCGCGCCGGCATCGAGATCGCCAGGCCCAAACGCGCGGTGACGGTTCACAGCATCGACATCCTGTCCTGGCACGATGACCTGTTGGTCATTGACGTGGCCTGCAGCAAGGGCACCTACATCCGCACGCTGGCCGAAGACATCGGTGCCTTGCTCGGCTGTGGCGCGCACCTGGGTGGCTTGCGCCGCACCGGCAGCGGCACCTTGAACGTGGACCAGGCCATCACCATCGAAGCCCTGCAGGCGCTGACCGAGCCCGAACGCGACGCGCTGATACAGCCGGCCGACGTGCTGGTGGCGGCGTGGCCCGAAGTTCGCTTGCCCGATGACGAAGCCGGGCGTTTCCTGTGCGGCCTGCGCCGCCGGGTGGCGCTGGCCGATGCGCTGGCGGTGCGCGTCTACCGCCAGGGCCCGGTGCCCGAAGACCCCGGCGCAGTGCCGATGCGTGCCTTCCTCGGCACCGCCCACATCACCGCAGGCGAATTGATCGCTGACCGCCTGCTGAGCCCGATTGAAATTCAGGAAGTTCAGGACCTACCGACATGACACAAAGAGCCATCCGCAACGTCGCCATCATCGCCCACGTCGACCACGGCAAAACCACCATGGTGGACCAGTTGCTGCGCCAGAGCGGCACCTTCGCCGACCACGAAAAGGTCGTCGACACCGTGATGGACAGCAACGCCATCGAACGCGAACGCGGCATCACCATCCTGGCCAAGAACTGCGCCGTCAGCTGGCAGGGCACGCACATCAACATCGTCGACACCCCGGGCCACGCCGACTTCGGCGGTGAAGTCGAGCGCGCCTTGAGCATGGTCGACGGCGTGGTGCTGCTGATCGATGCGCAGGAAGGCCCGATGCCGCAGACGCGCTTCGTGACCAAGAAGGCGCTGGCCCTGGGCCTGAAGCCCATCGTCGTGGTCAACAAGGTGGACAAGCCGGGTTCCAAGCCCGACGCCGTCATCAATGCCGCTTTCGACCTGTTCGACAAGCTGGGCGCCAACGACGAACAGCTGGACTTCCCGGTGGTCTACGCCTCGGGCATCAACGGCTGGACGTCGCTGACCGAAGGCCCGCGGGGCGAGCAGTGGGGCCCCGACATGTCGGCCCTGTTCGACACCATCCTGAAGCACGTGCCTGCGCAGCGTGGTGACCCGGACGCCCCGCTGCAGCTGCAGATTTCGGCGCTGGACTATTCCACCTTCGTCGGCCGCATCGGCGTGGGCCGCATCGGCCAGGGCACCATCAAGCCCGGCATGGACGTGATGGTGATGGAAGGCCCCGACGGCAAGGCCACCAAGGGCCGCATCAACCAGGTGCTGACCTTCCAGGGCCTGGACCGCGTGCAAGCGACGGAAGCCGGCCCGGGCGACATCGTGCTGGTCAACGGCATCGAGGCCATCGGCATCGGCGTCACGGTGACCGACCCGGTCAACCCCGCGCCGCTGCCGATGCTGAAGGTGGACGAGCCGACGCTGACGATGAATTTCTGCGTCAACACCAGCCCGCTGGCCGGCCGCGAAGGTAAGTACGTGACTAGCCGCCAGATCTGGGACCGCCTGCAGAAAGAGCTGCAAAGCAACGTCGCGCTGCGCGTCAGCGAGACCAGCGAAGACGGCATCTTCGAGGTGATGGGCCGGGGCGAATTGCACCTGACCATCCTGTTGGAAAACATGCGCCGCGAAGGCTACGAGCTGGCCGTTTCCAAGCCGCGCGTGGTCTTCCACGACGTGGACGGCGTGAAGCACGAGCCCATCGAACTGGTGACCGCCGACGTCGAGGAAACCCACCAGGGCGGCGTGATGCAGGCCCTGGGCGAGCGCAAGGGCGAACTGGTCAACATGGAGCCGGACGGCCGTGGCCGCGTGCGCCTGGAATACCGCATTCCGGCGCGTGGCCTGATCGGCTTCAGCAACGAGTTCATGAACCTGACGCGCGGTTCGGGCCTGATCAGCAACATCTTCGACGGCTACGAAGCGCACAAGGGCGACATCGCCGGCCGCAAGAACGGCGTGCTGATCAGCATGGACGCCGGTGAGATCTTCACCTATGCCTTGGGCAAGCTGGACGATCGGGGCCGCATGTTCGTCAAGCCGAACGACCCGGTCTACGAAGGCATGATCGTCGGCATCCACAGCCGCGACAACGACCTCGTCGTCAACGCCACGCGCACCAAGCAGCTGACCAACTTCCGCGTCAGCGGCAAGGAAGACGCGATCAAGATCACGCCGCCCATCGACCTGACGCTGGAATACGGTGTCGAGTTCATCGAGGACGACGAGCTGGTCGAGATCACGCCCAAGAGCATCCGCGTGCGCAAGCGGTTCCTGACCGAACACGAGCGCAAGCGCCAGGGTCGTCCGGGCTGATCGTTCGCCCGCCGAAGGTCGTTGTCTGACGACCATGACGCACCGCCAGGCGGTCTGGCTGACGGTGGCGGCCGCGTTGATGTGGAGCATGGCCGGCGTGGTCACACGCCAGCTGGAAGCGGCGCGCGGGTTTGAGCTGACCTTCTGGCGCAGCACCTTCAGCGCCATCGCGCTGGTGCTGCTGCTGGGGGGCCTGCGCGGCCCGGCCGAGGTGCGACGCATCCTGCTGCAAGGCGGCCGCGCGCTGTGGCTGTCGGGCCTGTGCTGGGCGGTGATGTTCACCGCCTTCATGCTGGCGCTGACCCTGACCAGCGTGGCCAATGTGCTGATCACCCTGGCACTGGACCCGCTGCTGACCGCGCTGGGCGCGCGGGTCGTGTTGGGCCACCGCGTGGCCGGCCGCACCTGGTGCGCCATTGCGCTGGCCAGCGCGGGCATGGTCTGGATGTACGGCGACGCGCTGCAGGCCGCCCATGCAGGCGATGGCCGCCAATTGCTGGGCACTGCGGTGGCCCTGTGCGTGCCCGTTGCAGTGGCCGTGAACTGGACCTTGCTGCAGCACCTGAAGACGCAAACCCGCCCGCCCGACATGCTGGGCGCGGTGTTGATCGGCTCGCTGTTGTCGGCGGCCGTGGCGCTGCCGCTGGCCCTGCCGTTTTCGGCCTCGCCGCACGACCTGTCGCTGCTGGCGCTGCTGGGCACCGTGCAACTGGCGATACCGTGCTTGATGGCGGTGGCCGCCGCCCGCGTGCTGAGCGCGCCTGAGATCGCCTTGCTGTGTTTGCTGGAAGTGGT
>JANPHI010000121.1:0-6880 GCA_031424355.1 Betaproteobacteria bacterium | reverse complement strand
AAGATGGTCTCGATACTGGACGTGCTGAGCGACGGCATCGCGGCCGTCTACACCTACTACGAACCCGATGACGAGGCCAGCTACGGCACCTACAGCGTGCTGTGGCAGGTTGAACAGACACGGCTGCTGAAGCTGCCCTATGTCTACCTGGGCTACTGGATCGCGCAGAGCCCGAAGATGGCCTACAAGGCCCAGTTCAGGCCGCACCAGTTGCTGCTGGACGGCCGCTGGCAGGACGCCCCGCCGCCAACGCCCGCCTCAGCCGGCTGACACCCAGACCTCGCCCTGCAGCGCCACGGCGCCGTCGCCCTGCAGCTTCAGCAGGTGGGCCAGCAAGGACCGCGTGGCCACGCCGTGCAAGGCGGCCGGCACGTCGTCGTAGACATGCACCAGCAATTCGCTTGTGGTGCCCAGGCCGCCGACCGCGGCCAGAGCCGCCTGAACCTTGGCCTCGCGCCGCAGGCGGTGGGCGATCAGCTTGGCGATGACCGCCTGCGGTTGCGCCACCAGGAAACCGTGGCCCGGAGCCAGCCATTCCAGGTCTTCGGCCAGCAGGCCGTGCAGCGTGCGCAGGTAGGCCGCCATGTCGCCGTCGGGCGGGTTGATGACCACCGTGCTGCCCTGCATCACGTGGTCACCGGTGAACAGCAGCCGCTCTTCCTGCAGCAGGAAGCACAGGTGGTTGGACGCGTGGCCCGGCGTGTGGATGACGCGCAGCGTGGTGTCGCTGCCGATGGCGATGCAGTCGCCGTGGTGCGGCTGGTGGGCCGGCGCGAAGGTCTCGTCCTGCCACACCGGGTGGTCGGCCACGCGGCCCCACACCGGCGCGCCGGTGGCTTGCGACAGGGCTGCCGCGCCGGGCGAATGGTCGCGGTGGGTGTGGGTGACCAGGATGCGCTGCAGAGGCCCGGGCAAGGTCGCCAGCACGCTCAGCAGCGTCTGCAGGTGTTCGGCGCTGTCCGGCCCGGGGTCGATGGCCGTCCAGCCCTGGCCGTGGCTGTCGCTGACCAGGTAGGTGTTGGTGCCGGGCCCGGTCATCACACCGGGGTTGGGCGCGGTGATGCGCAGGATGCGCGGCGACAGCCGCACGGCACGGCCGGGCAGGATTTCGCACGAGACATCGGCGCGGCCGGTGGGGTCGAGCTTGCCGATCTCGGCGTAGGCGTGCTCGTCGGGCAGCACCGCCCGCATCCCCTTCGGGCCCTGGGCGCGGCGCGGCATCATCAGCGGGAAGTCGGTGCGCGCGGCAATGGCCGCCAGCGCCGTGTCGGCATCGGGCCACTGCCCCAGTTCCTGCAAGGTGCGCAGCGTCACCGGCAGCAGCTTCAGGTCGCGCTGGCGCGCCACGGCGGCCTGCGGGGTCAACCACATCAGGGCCTGCGCTTCGCGGGCGTCAGCCTGTGGCGTCTGGTCGGCCGGCATGCGGGCGGCGAAGAAGCGGGTGTCGAAACGCTTGGGCGCGCCCGGCGGCGTCAGCCAGTGGCTGTGATAGTGCAGGCCGCGCAGGTCCAGCTGCAAGCCCGTGTCGGCGCAGAAATCGGCCATGCCGGCCTGCCCTTGCTGCAGGCGCTCGCGCCAGGGCTGCAGGGCGGCGGCGTCGAAGGGCTGGCTGGCCAGCAAGAGATCGACTTCCTCGAAGGTTTCGCGCAGTGCGGCGATGGCGTAGTCCAACCCGCCTTCGGGCAGGCCCAGGCGCGCGCTGAGCGTCGCGTCGTCGGCGCCGACGCAATGGGCGTGGGCGTCGCGGTCGCGGGCATCCAGCAGCCCGCCGGGGAAGACGGCCGCGCCGCTGCCGGCATCGCCCACCCGCTCGGCGCGGCGCAGCATCAGCACCTCCAGGCCGTCGGCACCGTCGCGCAGCAGCAGCAACGACGCGGCGCGGCGGGCGTCGCCCGGGGTCGTGTGGGGGTGGTTCATCGGGCCATTCCTTGGTCGATCAGGGCGTCAATTTCGGTGGCGCTGAAGCCGGCTTCGCGCAGCACGGTGGCCGTGTGCTGGCCCTCGGTGGGCGTGGGCTGCGGCTGGCCGGCCGGCGTGCGGCTGAAGCGGGGCGCGGGCGCGGGCTGCACCAGGCCGGCCACGTCCACGAAAGCGTCGCGGGCCTGGGCGTGCGGGTGGCGGGCGGCCTCGGCGAAGGTCAGCACGGGCGCGAAGCAGGCGTCGCTGCCTTCAAGCTGCGCGCACCAGGCATCGCGGCTGCGCCCACGCACGGCGGCAGCGATGGCCGCGCGCATCTCGGGCCACAGCCGGCGGTCGTACTGGCGCTGCACGAAGCGCGCTTCCAGGCCCAGCGCATCGGCCAGCAGCTTGAAGAATTTCGGTTCCAGCGCGCCCAGGCTGATGTGCTTGCCGTCGGCCGTTTCGTAAGTGCCGTAGAAAGGCGCGCCGCCGTCGAGAAGGTTGGCGCCGCGCGCGTCGCTCCAGCTGCCGGCCGCCTGCAGGCCGTGGAAGATGGCGGCCAGCGACGACGCGCCGTCCACCATCGCCGCGTCCACCACCTGCCCCAGGCCGGACCGCTGGCGTTCGTACAGCGCTGCCATCACGCCGAAAGCGAGATACAGCGCGCCGCCACCGTAGTCGCCCACCAGGTTCAGCGGCGGCACGGGCGCGCCGCCCGGCGGCCCGATGGCGTGCAGCACGCCGGTCAGGGCGATGTAGTTGATGTCGTGCCCGGCCGCGCCGGCCAGCGGGCCGGTCTGGCCGAAGCCGGTCATGCGGCCATAGACCAGGCCGGGGTTGACCGCCGCGCAATCAACAGGGCCCAGACCCAGGCTTTCGGTGACGCCAGGGCGAAAGCCCTCGACCAGCACGTCGGCGGTGGCAATCAAGCGCAGCGCGGCGTCGCGCCCCGCCGGCGCCTTCAAGTCGAGCGCCACCGAACGCCGGCCGCGGCCGTTGACGTTGTGTTCGGGCTGCATGGCCAGGCCCAGGCCGCTGGGCTCCAGGCGGTCGATGCGCACCACGTCGGCGCCCAGGTCGGCCAGCAGCATGCAGGCCATGGGGCCGGGGCCGATGCTGGCCAGTTCGATGACCCGCAGGCCTTGCAACGGTCCGTGTTTTTCGCTCATGGCGGCGAGTTTGCCGCAAGGCGCAGCCGTCACCCGCCAGGTGGACGCGCCGCCGGCCACGCCGATTGACACTGCCAGAGCGCACCGATATGGTCCCGGCGAACTTCAAGGGGGCGGACATGTGCATCAACTTCTCGGTTGGCATCGGCGGTCGCAACGAACAGCCCGACGTGCGCATCGTCCAGATGCTGCTCAACCTGAACCGCAAGCGCCTGCCATCGCCTTTGCCCGCCGTGCTGAGCACCGACGGGCAGATCGGGCCGAACACCATCCAGGCCATCCGCAACTTCGAGACCCTGGTGATGAAGCTGCCGGCCTCGGACGGCGTGGTGACGCCCGACGACATCACGATGAAGGCGCTGCTGGCCGGCCTGGGGCCGGGCGCGACCAAGGACAAGCTGTCCATCATCCTGCCGCAGGCGCTGCGCAAATACATCGACCTCTACTTCGACCCGCTGGTCGCCAGCATGACCAAGTACAAGATCGACACGCCGCTGCAGATTGCGCATTTCCTTGCGCAGATCGGCGTGGAGTCGGGCAATTTCCTTTACGCGGAAGAACTGGCCAGCGGTGCGGCCTACGAAGGCAACAAGGACCTGGGCAACACCCAGGCCGGCGACGGCAAGAAGTTCAAGGGTCGCGGCCTGATCCAGCTGACGGGCCGCAACAACTACACCGCGTACAGCAAGTACACGAAAGTGGATTACGTGAAGAACCCGGACCCGATCGCCACCGATCCCAATCTGGCGGTGGACGTGGCCTGCTGGTTCTGGATGGACCGCAAGCTCGGACCGCTGGCCGATGCGGACGATGTGCGCGGCGTGACCCGGCGCATCAACGGCGCCGAAAACGGGCCGCACACCCACCTGGACGAGCGCGTCGCCAACCTGAAGCGGGCCAAGGCCGTTCTTGGTCTCTGAACCGCTGCGGCGCGCCCGCCCGCAGCGGGCCTTGCGCGCGGTGGCGGTGCTGGGTGGCATGGGGCTGTGCGCGTGCAGCGAGCGCGTCGATGCACCGCCGGCCGCCACTGCGGCTGCGACCGCACGCGCAGCGCCTGCCGCAGCGAGCGCCACGGCCGCATCGGCCGCATCAACTGCGCCACGGGCCGGCGTCACCGTCAGCGCGCGCATCCACCCCAGCCTGCCCGAGATGACCTTCACCCTGGTCGCCGAGCCGCCTGCCGAGGCCGGCGCGGTCTTGAAGGTGCGCGCCATCGAGATCCGCCGCAACGGTGCGGCCGACCTCGCGCAGCGCATCGAAGGCCTGTCCACCGAGACACCTTCGTCGGCCGAGGCCCCCGGCCTGACCGTGGCCGACCTGGACTTCGACGGCTACGCCGACATCCGCCTCGTCGCAGCCCAACCGGCAGGGCCGGATGTGCCGTACCGGCATTGGCTGTTCCAAGCCGCGACGGGGCAGTTCGTGGCCGCGCCGGCCCTGGACGCCCTGGGCTCACCGCAGCCCGATGCCGCAAAACAGGAATTGCGCGTTGACTGGCGCGATGGCGCCGCGCGCAGCGGCAGCGACTTCTATGCCTGGCAGGCCGGCAGCCCCGTGCTGGTGCGCAAGGCGGTGCGGCAGTACAGCGGGCCGGGCGCCTACACGCTGACCGTGTCGGCGCTTGAGCACGGCGCGTGGCGGGTGCTGCAGACAAAAAAAATGCGCGAACCCTGAGGGCTCGCGCAGCAGACCGAGCGCCGCGGCGTTGCGGCCTCCGTCGGCTCTGGCATCAACGCCAGGTGGCGGGGATGCTCATGCTGGCGGTCTGAACGTCGCCCGCCGTGTCCAGCCTGAACTGCATCGTCATCTGACGGTCTTGCGACACGAAGTTGCCCTGGCCGTCGTGGCGCAGGGTCGATGCGTGCAGGTGGCCGTAACGCACGCTCAAGGTGTCGCCAGCCGACAGCACTTCCATGCTGCGGCCCGACGACATCTGGAACACCGCGTCCACGTTGCGCTTTTCCAGCACCACGCGGGCGGCGGCCAGGGCCGTGGGGTTGGCACGGATCTCGACGCGCTGGCCGGCCTGCATGTCCGGACCGGCGTAAACCGAAGCCGCCGAGACCGCCGAAGCAGCCAGCAGCACGACAGCAAATTTCTTGTAGGTCTTACCCATCAGCAGTCTCCGATGCACAGTAGTTGGATGTGGAAGTCGTCCGCCGTGTGCTCGGCGGGCCGTGATTGTGCGGCCGTTCCCCGCCGCACAACCACCGGCCCCAGCCCGATTTGCCTAGGACTTATCCCCATACCCGCAGCGGCGCCAAGTGCCGACAGGCGCCCGGCTTCAACCCAGCATCAACCCAGCTTCAGCGGCACGAAAAGCGTCTCGCCGTTGCGTTGCACCAGCAGCGCGATGTTCTTCGGCTTGCCCTTCATCACCTCGCGCACCTGTTCGGCGCTTTGCACGGGCTGGCCGTTGATGGCCAGCAGCACGTCACCCGCCGCCACACCGGCGCGCGCCGCCGGGCCGCTGGCGCCTTCCACGACCAGGCCGCCTTCGATTTGCGACTGCTGGCGCTCGTTGCGCGTCAAGGGGCGCAACGCCAGGCCCAGGGCGCCGCCCTGCACCGCGCTGCCTTCGTCTTCGGCCAGCGCCAGCTTGTTGTCGGCACTGCCCAGCTTGACCTCGACATCGCGCGCCGCCCGTTCACGCCAGACCTTCAGCCTGACCTTCTCGCCGGGCGCCGACAGCCCGATCAGGCTGGACAACATGCCCGAGCGTTCGATGGCCTCGCCGTTGACCTCCAGCACCACATCGCCCGCCTTCAAACCGGCTGCAGCGGCCGCGCTGTCCTTGCTGACGTTGGCGATCAGCGCACCGCCCGGCCGCTTCATGCCAAAGGATTCGGCCAGCGTCTGGTTCACGTCCTGCACCGTCACGCCCAGCCGGGCGTGCGTGGCCTTGCCGGTGGCGACGATCTGGTTCTTCACCTTCAGCGCCACGTCGATGGGGATGGCAAAGCTCAGGCCCTGGAAGCCACCGCTTTGCGAGTAGATCTGCGAATTCACACCCACCACCGCGCCGCTGGCGTCGAACAGCGGGCCGCCCGAATTGCCGGGGTTGACGGCCGCGTCGGTCTGGATGAAAGGCACCACCGCGTCGTTCGGCAGTGAACGGCCCTTGGCGCTGACGATGCCGCTGGTGGCCGTCTGCTCGAAGCCGTAGGGCGAGCCGATGGCCATCACCGGGTCGCCGACTTCGATGCGCCGGCTGTCGCCCAGGCGCACCACCGGCAGGTCCTTGGCGGCGATGCGCAGCACGGCCACGTCGGTGGCCGGGTCGGTGCCCAGCACCTTGGCGCTGAACTCGCGGCGGTCGCTCAGCTTGACGGTGACTTCCTTGGCTTCGCGCACCACGTGGGCGTTGGTCAGGATCAGGCCGTCGCTGCTGATGATGAAGCCCGAGCCCTGGCCGCGGAAGGGTTGCTGCGGCATCTGGCCCCGGCCGCCACGCCCCTGCATGCCGGGCATGCCGCGGAAGAACTGGAAGAAGGGGTCGTTCTCCAACCCCGGGGGTATGCCGGGCTGGCCACCCTGCTCGTCAGCCGACATGCGGTGCATGCCTTCGACGGTGATGCCGACCACGGCCGGCGCGGCCTGCTTGAAGATGGCGCGGTAGTCGGGCACCTGGCCTTGGGCGGCGATCAGCGGCACGGGGCTCGGCGCGCTGTTCGACGCGGTCGTGGGCCCGGTGGTGTTCTGCGCCACGGTGGTGGTCTTGGCGCCGCCGGGCTGCAGCCAGGCGGGCAAGGAGAAGGCCTGCGCCGCACCGGCGGCCAGCACGCCGCTGGCCAGCAGGGCTGCGGTCAAGG
>JANPHI010000120.1:0-12794 GCA_031424355.1 Betaproteobacteria bacterium | reverse complement strand
GCGGCGATGACCACGATGACGGTGATGAAGGCCGTCAGCGGCACGAACCACATCGACAGGCCGTCCACGCCCAGCGCGTAATGGATGTTGAAACGAGGCACCCAGTCCAGCTTTTCGGCGTACTGCATGGCCGCCGTGCTGCCGTCGAAACCGGTGATGACCGGGATGGTGACCAGGAAGGACGCCACCGCGCCGACCAGCGCGATGGCACGCACCACGCCGGCGTTCTCGTCACGCCCGACCGCCAGCAGCAGCGTGCCGAAGGCGATGGGCAACCAGATCGCAAGGCTCAAGAGACCCATCGTGCGCTTTCCGTCAGTTCGTCTGTCATGTTCTTGTTGTGCATACCGGCCTCAGCGCATCAGGCCGCTGAAGTAGGGCCAGAGCTGCCAGGTCAGCAGGCCGAAGATGCCCAGGGCCATCACCAGCGCGTACTGGTAGAGGTGACCGGTTTGCCAGCCGCGCACCACGCCCGACAGGCGGCCGACCAGGCTGGCCGAGCCGTTGACGGCGCCGTCGATGACGGCCTGGTCACCACCCTTCCACAGGCCCATGCCGAAGAGGCGTGCGCCGGCTGCCAGCACGTGTTCGTTGAAGGCGTCCAGGTAGTACTTGTTTTCCAGCACCGTGCGCAGCGGCTTCAGCGCACGGTCCAGCGCGGCCGGTATGGCCGGCGCCTGCAGGTAGAACAACCACGCCGTGGCCACACCCGCCGCTGCCAGGATGAAGGGCAGCGAGGTCAGTGCGTGCAGCGCCATCGCGGCAGCGCCGTGGAATTCCGTCGCCAGTTCGTCCATCGCCGGGTGGTGTTCGGCGTTGACGAAGATGGCGTCCTTGAAGAAGTCGCCAAACAACATCGGGGCTATGGTGAGGTAGCCGATGACCACCGACGGGATCGCCAGCAGCACCAGCGGCAGCGTCACCACCCAGGGCGATTCGTGCGGGGTGTGGTCATGCGCGTGGCCGTGGTCGTCGTGCGCGTCGTCGTGCGCGTGGTCATCCTCAGGCGGGAAAGGCTTGTGGTGGAAGCGCTCTTTCCCGTGGAAGACCAGGAAGTACATGCGGAAGGAATAGAAGGCCGTGACGAAGACGCCGGCGGTCACCGCGAAGATGGCGAAACCGGTGCCCGGCAAATGCGTGGCGTGCACCGCTTCGATGATGCTGTCCTTGCTGTAGAAACCGGCGAACAGCGGCGTGCCGATCAGCGCCAGCGACCCCAGCAGCGAGGTGATCCAGGTGATGGGCATGCGCTTCCACAGGCCGCCCATGTTGCGGATGTCCTGATCGTGATGCATGCCGATGATCACCGAGCCCGCGCCCAGGAAGAGCAGCGCCTTGAAGAAGGCGTGGGTCATCAGGTGGAACACCGCGACGCTGTAGGCCGAGGCACCCAGGGCCACCGTCATGTAGCCCAATTGGCTCAGCGTCGAATAAGCGACGACGCGCTTGATGTCGTTCTGGATGATGCCCAGGAAGCCCATGAACAGCGCGGTGATGGACCCGATCACCAGCACGAAGTTCAACGCGGTGTCCGAGAGCTCGAACAAGGGGCTCATGCGCGCGACCATGAAGATGCCAGCCGTCACCATGGTAGCGGCGTGGATCAGCGCGGATATCGGCGTCGGGCCTTCCATCGAATCGGGCAGCCAGACGTGCAGCGGGAACTGCGCGCTCTTGCCCATGGCGCCGATGAACAGGCAGATGCAGGTGACGGTGATCAGCAGCCACTCGCCGCCGAACAGGGGCAGCGGGAAAGCGAGCTTGGCCAGTTCAGGCGTGGACGTGAAGGCGGCAAAAGCCTCGCCGTAATTCAGCGTGCCGGTGTAGGCCACGACCAGGCCGATGCCCAGGATGAAGCCGAAGTCGCCGACGCGGTTGACCAGGAAGGCCTTCATGTTGGCGAAGATGGCCGTGGGCTTCTTGAACCAGAAACCGATCAGCAGATAGCTGACCAGGCCCACCGCTTCCCAGCCGAAGAAGAGCTGCAGGAAGTTGTTGCTCATCACCAGCATCAGCATGCTGAAGGTGAACAGACTGATGTAGCTGAAGAAGCGCTGGTAGCCCGGGTCGCCTTCCATGTAGCCGATGGTGTAGATGTGCACCATCAAGCTGACGAAGGTGACGACAACCATCATCATCGCGGTCAGGCCGTCGACCAGGAAGCCGACTTCCATCACCAGTTTGTCGACCACCGCCCACTGGTAGATGGTCGAGTTGAAGCGCGCGCCGTCCAGCACCTGCTGCAGCACGAAACAAGAGCCGATGAAGGCGATGAGCACGCCCAGGATGGTGGCGGTGTGCGCGCCGCGCGTGCCGACCTGTTTGCCGGCCAGGCCGGCGATCAGGGCGCCGGCCAGCGGGGCCAGCGGGATGGTCAGCAGCAGGGCTGTAGAGATCGAGGTAGCCATGTCGGGGTCAGCCCTTCAACTCGTCGAGTTCTTCGACGTTGATCGAGGCCCGGTTGCGGAACAGCACCACCAGGATCGCCAAACCGATGGCCGACTCAGCGGCGGCCACCGTCAGGATGAAGAAGACGAAGACCTGACCGGCCATGCGGTCGGCTTCGACGGGCAGGTAGTGCGAGAAGGCGATGAAGTTCAGGTTGACGGCCAGCAGCATCAGCTCGATCGCCATCAACAGCACGATGAGGTTGCGGCGGTTCAGGAAGATGCCGATCACCGACAGGGCGAACAGGATGCCGCCCAGCGACAGGTAATGGCCGAGGGTGATGGGGCCCATCAAGCGCCTTCTTTCTTCGCCGACGGGGCTTCCACCACGGCCGGCATCTTGATGATTCGCACGCGGTCGGCGGCCTTGGCCTTGACCTGTTGCGACGGGTCCATCTGCTTGCTTTCCTTGCGGCCACGCAGCGTCAGCGCAATGGCCGCGATGATGGCCACCAGCAGCAGCACCGCCGCCAATTGCAGCGGGTAGAGGTAATGCGTGTAGATCTCGATGCCCAGCAGCTTGGTGTTGCCGATTTCCAGCGCCTTGGCGGTGGGCAGCGGCGCTTCCAGGCGGAAGCCCCGCATCAGCACCAAAGCCATTTCCAGCGCGATGACCGCACCCACACCGCCAGCCAGCGGCAGGTGTTTCCAGAAGCCGACGCGCAATTCGTCGGTGTTGATGTCCAGCATCATCACGACGAACAGGAAGAGCACCATCACCGCGCCCACATAAACCAGCACCAGCGCGATGGCCAGGAATTCGGCGCGCAGCAGCATCCAGATGCAACTGGCGCTGAAGAAGGCCAGCACCAGGTAAAGCGCCGCATGCACGGTGCTGCGCGCCGTGATGACGCGCAGCGCGGCAAACAGCAGCACAGCGGCAAAAACGTAGAAGAGTGCGGTGATCGAATTCATGTTGTTCTAGGCTCGCCCGTAATCGAAGGACTCAAGCGAACGGTGCCAATACAGGGGCCGTGGTATTACCGATATTTCGCATCCGCGGCCCGGTTGGCGGCGATCTCTTTTTCATAGCGGTCGCCCACGGCCAGCAGCATGTCCTTGGTGAAGTACAGGTCGCCGCGCTTTTCGCCGTGGTATTCGAAATGGTGCGTTTCGACGATGCTGTCCACCGGGCAGCTTTCTTCGCAGAAGCCGCAGAAGATGCACTTGGTCAGGTCGATGTCGTAGCGCGTGGTGCGGCGGCTGCCGTCGCTGCGCACTTCGGATTCGATGGTGATGGCCATGGCCGGGCACACCGCTTCGCAGAGCTTGCAGGCGATGCAGCGCTCTTCGCCGTTTTCATAGCGGCGCAGCGCGTGCAGGCCGCGGAAACGCGGCGACAGCGGCGTCTTCTCTTCCGGGAACTGGATGGTGATGTTCTTCGACCAGAAGTAACGTCCGGTCAGCTTCATGCCCTTGAACAACTCCGCCAGCAGCATGCTGCTGAAGACGTCCTTGACGGCTGTGAAAGTGCTCATCGCGTCATTTCCAGATGTTGAAAGGCGACTGGATCCACAGCCCGACGACCACCAGCCAAACCAGCGTGATCGGGATGAAGATCTTCCAGCCCAGACGCATGATCTGGTCGTAACGGAAGCGCGGGAAGGTGGCGCGCACCCAGAGGAACATCGTGACGACCACGAAGGTCTTGATGCCCAGCCAGATCCAGCCCGGGATGAAATCGAGGAAGGCGAAAGGCGACAGCCAGCCGCCCAGGAATAGCAGCACGCTGAGCATGCTGACCAGGATCATGTTGGCGTACTCGGCCAGGAAGAACATGGCGAAGGACATGCCCGAGTACTCGATCATGTGGCCAGCCACGATTTCCGATTCGCCTTCGACCACGTCGAAGGGGTGGCGGTTGGTTTCGGCCAGACCCGAGATGAAATAGACGATGAAGATGGGCAGCAGCGGCAACCAGTTCCAGGACAGCAGGCCCACGCCCATGTTGGCGAAGGTGCCCTTGCCCTGCGACATCACGATGTCGCTCATGTTCATGCTGCCGGCCACCATCAGCACCACGACCAGGCAGAAGCCCATCGCGATCTCGTAGCTGACCATCTGCGCCGAGGCGCGCAGCGCGCCCAGGAAGGCGTACTTGGAATTGCTGGCCCAGCCGGCAATGATCACACCATAGACTTCCAGCGACGTGATGGCCATCAGGAACAGCAGGCCGGCATTCACGTTGGCCAGGGCCACATCGGGCCCGAAAGGCACCACGGCCCAGGCGGCCAGCGCCGGCATGATGGTCATCACCGGGCCCAGGAAGAACAGGCCTTTGCTGGCCGCCGTCGGGCGGATGATTTCCTTGAAGATCAGCTTGACCGCATCGGCGATGGGCTGCAACAAGCCCAAGGGGCCGACACGGTTGGGGCCCGGACGTATCTGCGTCAGCGCGATGCCCTTGCGTTCCCACAGCGTGAGGTAGGCCACGCAGATCATCAACGGCAGCACCACCGCGATGATCTTGATCAGGCTCCACACGACGAGCCACAGCGTGTTGCCGAGCAAGCCGGCGCCGTACTGGTTGACGGTGTCGATCATGCTCAGGCTTTCTCTACCGTGATGGCGCCGAACATCGCACCCAGCATGGCGGTGCTCAAGTGACCGGCGGGCACGCGAACGGTGTGCTCGGCCAGCGTGGCGTCCAGCTTGGCCGGCAACACGGTGGCGCCCTCGCCTTGCGTGACGCGCACCTTGGCGCCGTCCTGCAGGCCCAGCTGCTGCCACAAGCCTGCAGGCAAGCTGGCAACGGGGCCGCGTGCGTCGGCGGTCAGTTGCAGCGAATGCGCGCGGCGCACGGTGGCGTCGGTGGCGTAGATGGGCACGTCGGCCAGGCGTTGCAGACCGGGCGCAGCAGCCGAATCAGCGGCGGCCGACAGCGGCGCATCGCTGCGGTTGTCCAGGCGTTCACCGAAAGCGGTGGTGTCACCCAGCGCCTCGGCGCGCACGTCATCGGCCGTCTCGAAGTCGAAGCCCGGCAGATTCAGCAGATTGCCCAGCACGCGCAGCACCTTCCAGGCCGGCCGTGCGTCACCCAGCGGCTTGACCACGCCGTGGAAGCTTTGCGCCAGGCCTTCGGCGTTGACGAAGGTGCCGGCGGTTTCGGTGAAGGGCGCGATGGGCAGCAGCACGTCGGCCACATCGGCCAGCGTGTCTTTGAAGGCCGTCAGCCCGACGACCAGGCCCGACAGGCTCAGCGCCTTGCGCGCAGCGGCGGCATCGGCAGCGTCCAGCACCGGTTCGGTGTTCAGCAGCAGCAGCGCCTTCATCGGCTGGCTCAGCATCTGGCCGGCGTCCAGGCCGCCCGGGCCGGGCATGGCGCCGACCAGTTGCGCGCCCACGCTGTTGCCCGATTCACCCAGATAGCCGCAAGAGGCTTCGGTTTGCGTGGCGATCCATTGCGCCAGCGCCAGCAGCGTGCTGGCCTGCGGGTGTTGCGCCGCGGCGTTGCCCAGCAGCACAGCCTTGCGTTCGCCCATCAACATCGACGCGGCGACGCGCTGGCCTTCGGCAGTGACCGTGCCGGCGCCCGTTTGAAATGCGGGCGCTTCGACACCCTTGGCCGCAGCGATGGCGGCAGCCACGTCGGCCAGGGTCTGCACCCAGGCACCCGGCGCGGCAACCAGTTGCGTGGCGACGGGCATCAGCGCATCGTCTTGCAACGCGTTCAGGCTGTGCACCTGCGCGCCCCGGCGTGCGGCTTGGCGCAAACGCTGGGCGAACAGCGGGTGGTCTTTACGCAGGAAAGAGCCGATGACAAAAGCGCGGTCGAGCTGCGAGAGCGAAGCGGCCGAGGTACCCAGCCAACGCGCATGACCCGGCGCCGCAGCGTTGGCGAAGTCGGCATGCCGCAAACGGTAATCAACACTCTGGCTACCCAGGCCGCGCACCAGCTTGGCCAGCAGATGCAGTTCTTCGGCGGTGGACGTGGCGTGGCCGATGGCACCGATACCGTCAGCACCGAATTCGGCCTTCACGCGCTTCAAGCCGTCGGCCACATAGGCCATCGCGGTGTTCCAGTCCACGGTGGACCATTTGCCGCCCTGCTTGATCATCGGCTGCGTCAGGCGCGCGTCGCTGTTCAGGGCTTCGTAGCTGTAGCGGTCGCGGTCGGCGATCCAGCATTCGTTGACGGCGTCGTTTTCCAGCGGCACCACGCGCATCACCTTGCCGGCCTTGACCTGCACGACCAGGTTGGCACCCGTGCTGTCGTGCGGCGACACCGACTTGCGGCGGCTCAATTCCCAGGTGCGGGCGCTGTAGCGGAAAGGCTTGCTGGTCAGCGCGCCCACCGGGCAGATGTCGATCATGTTGCCCGACAATTCGCTGTCGATGGAACGGCCCTCGACCGTCATGATCTCGCTGTGCTCGCCCCGGTGCACCATGCCCAGTTCCATCACCCCGGCCACTTCCTGGCCGAAGCGCACGCAGCGCGTGCAGTGGATGCAACGGCTCATCTCTTCCATCGAAATGAGCGGGCCCACGTCCTTGTGGAAGACGACGCGCTTTTCTTCGGCGTAACGTGAAGCAGAACCGCCGTAACCGACAGCCAAGTCCTGCAACTGGCATTCACCGCCCTGGTCGCAAATGGGGCAGTCCAGCGGGTGGTTGATCAGCAGGAATTCCATGACGCTTTGCTGCGCCTTGGTGGCCTTCTCGCTTTTCGTGCGCACCACCATGCCGTTGGTCACCGGCGTGGCACAGGCCGGCATAGGCTTGGGCATCTTCTCGATGTCCACCAGGCACATGCGGCAGTTGGCCGCGATGCTCAGCTTCTTGTGATAACAGAAGTGCGGGATGTAGACGCCGGCCGCGTCGGCCGCGTGCATGACCACGCTGCCTTCGGTGACGCTGACCTTCTGGCCGTCGAGTTCGATTTCGATCATGGTCGGTTCTGTGGTCCGGTCACACGTATTGCGGCACGACGCAGGTCTTGTGCTCGACGTGGTACGCGAACTCGTCGCGGAAATGCTTCAGCATGCCTTCCACCGGCATCGCCGCCGCGTCACCCAGGGCGCAGATGGTGCGGCCCTTGATGTTGAAGGCCACGCTGTCCAGCAGCGCCAGGTCGTCGGCGCGGCCCTTGCCGTGTTCGATACGGTCCACCACGCGCCAAAGCCAGCCCGTGCCTTCGCGGCAGGGCGTGCACTGGCCGCAGCTTTCGTGCTGGTAGAAATAGCTCAGGCGCAGCAGGCTCTTGACCATGCAGCGGGTGTCGTTCATCACGATGACAGCACCCGAACCCAGCATCGAGCCGGCCTTGGCGATGCTGTCGTAATCCATCGTCACGTCCATCATCGTCTTTGCCGGCAGCACCGGCGCCGACGACCCGCCCGGGATCACGGCCTTCAGCGCACCGCCGCGCACACCGCCGGCCAATTCCAGCAATTGCGCGAAAGGCATGCCCAATGGAATTTCGTAATTGCCCGGGCGTTCGACGTCACCCACCACGCTGAACAGCTTGGTGCCACCGTTATTCGGCTTGCCGCATTCCAGGTACTTCTGGCCGCCGTTGTTGATGATCCAGGGCACCGCCGCGAAGGTCTCGGTGTTGTTGATCGTCGTCGGCTTGCCGTACAAGCCGAAGCTGGCCGGGAAAGGCGGCTTGAAGCGCGGCTGGCCTTTCTTGCCTTCCAAGCTTTCCAGCAGCGCGGTTTCTTCGCCGCAGATGTAAGCGCCGAAACCGTGGAAAGCGTGCAGCTGGAAGCTGTGGTTGCTGTCGAGGATGTTGTCACCCAGGAAGCCGCCCGAACGGGCCTCTTCCAGTGCCTGCTCGAAGCGTTCGTAAGCTTCGAAGATCTCGCCGTGGATGTAGTTGTAGCCGGTCTTGATGCCCATCGCGTAGGCGGCGATGGCCATGCCTTCGATGACGATGTGCGGGTTGTAGAGCAGGATGTCGCGGTCCTTGCAGGTGCCCGGCTCGCCCTCGTCGCTGTTGCAGACCAGGTACTTGGCACCCGGGAACATGCGCGGCATGAAGCTCCACTTCAGGCCGGTCGGGAAACCGGCGCCGCCACGACCGCGCAGCGCGCTGAGCTTCATGTCGGCGATGACCTGGTCTTGCGTCATCCCTGGGCCACCGTCCTGGCCCAGGATCTTGCGCAAGGCGCTGTAGCCGCCTCGGGCCACGTAATCCTGCAGATGCCAGTTGCTGCCGTCCAGGCCGGCGACGATCTGCGCACCCTGGTGGCGGCCGTGGAAACAGGTCTCGACGCCGCGCGCCTGGAACTTCGACAGGTCGATGTGCTTGACCATCAGCGGTTGGCCTTCAAGGTTTCGATCAGCTCGTCGAGCCGCTCGTTGCTCATGAAGCTGAGCATCTGGCGGTCGTTGACCAGCATCACCGGGGCGTCGGCGCAGGCGCCCAGGCATTCGCTGGGCTGCACGGTGAACAGGCCGTCGGCGGTGGTGCCGTAGGGCTCGACGCCCAGCTTTTTGCAGACATGCTGCAGCGCCCGTTCGCCGTCACGCAAAGCGCAGGGCAGATTGGTGCACACGTTGAGCTTGAAGGTGCCCACCGGGTGCTGGTTGTACATGTTGTAGAAGGTCGTCACCTCGTGCACAGCGATGGGCGCCATGCCGAGGTAGGCCGCGATGCCGTCTTCGGCTGCGGGCGACACATGGCCTTCTTCGTGCTGCACGATGGCCAGGCAGGCCATCACGGCCGACTGCTGCTGGTCGGCAGGGTACTTGGCCACTTCCTTCGCGAAGCGGGCCAGGGTGGTGTCAGAAAAAGTCATCGATCGATCTCACCAAACACGATGTCCATGGTGCCGATGATGGCCACCGCGTCGGCAATCATGTGGCCGCGCGCCATTTCGTCCAGCGCCGCCAGGTGCGCAAAACCGGGCGGGCGTATCTTCAGCCGATAGGGCTTGTTGGCGCCGTCGCTGACCAGGTAGATGCCGAACTCACCCTTGGGGTGTTCGACGGCCGCGTAGGCCTCGCCCTCGGGCACGTGCATGCCTTCAGTGAAGAGCTTGAAGTGGTGGATCAGCTCTTCCATGTTGGACTTCATGCCCACACGCGAAGGCGGCGCCACCTTGTGGTTGCCGGTGATGACAGGTCCCTGATTCGCACGCAGCCAGGCGCTGCACTGCTGGATCAGCCGGTTGCTCTGGCGCATCTCTTCAATCCGCACCAGGTAGCGGTCGTAGGTGTCGCCGTTCACACCCACCGGCACGTCGAAATCAAGGGCGCCGTAAATGTCGTAGGGCTGCGTCTTGCGCAAGTCCCAGGCGATGCCCGAGCCGCGCAGCATCGGGCCGGTGAAGCCCAGGTTCAGCGCGCGTTCGGGGGTGACCACGCCGATGCCCACGGTGCGCTGCTTCCAGATGCGGTTGTCGGTCAGCAGGGTTTCGTATTCGTCCACCAGCTTCGGAAAACGGCGGCAGAAGTCGTCGACGAAATCGAGCAGCGAACCCTGGCGGTTCTCGTTCAGCGCCGCGATCGCCTTGGCGTTCTTGATGCGGCTGACCTTGTACTGCGGCATCGCGTCCGGCAGGTCGCGGTAGACGCCACCCGGGCGGAAGTACGCCGCGTGCATGCGTGCGCCGCTGACCGCCTCGTACATGTCGAAGAGGTCTTCACGTTCGCGGAAGCAGTAGATGAAGATGTTCATCGCACCGCAGTCCAGCCCGTGCGCACCCAGCCACATCAGGTGGTTCAGCAGGCGCGTGATTTCACTGAACATCACGCGGATGTATTGCGCACGCACCGGCACGTCCACGCCCAGCAGCTTTTCGATGGCGAGGCAATAGGCGTGCTCGTTGCACATCATCGACACGTAATCCAGCCTGTCCATATAGGGCAGGTTCTGCAAAAACGTCTTGCTCTCGGCCAGCTTTTCGGTAGCGCGGTGCAGCAGGCCGATGTGCGGATCGGCGCGCTGTATGACTTCGCCGTCCAGTTCCAGCACCAAGCGCAGCACGCCGTGCGCGGCCGGGTGCTGCGGGCCGAAGTTCAGCGTGTAATTCTTGATCTCGGCCATATCAGTGCATGCCGCCGTAGTTGTCTTCACGGACCACGCGCGGCACGATTTCCCGCGGCTCGATGGTGACGGGCTGGTAGATCACGCGTTTCTTCTCGGGGTCGTAGCGCATTTCGACATGGCCCGTGGTGGGGAAGTCTTTGCGCATGGGGTGGCCGATGAAGCCGTAATCGGTGAGGATGCGGCGCAGGTCAAGGTGGCCTTCGAACAAGATGCCGTAAAGGTCGAAAGCCTCGCGCTCGAACCAATTGGCCGAACTCCAGACTTCGTTCAAGGAAGCCACGGCCGGCAATTCGTCGTCCGTTGCAAACACCTTCAAACGCAAACGCCAGTTGTGCGTGACGGACAGCAAATGCGACACGATGCAAAAGCGCGCCGACTCACGCGGCTCGTTCTTGTAATCCGAGTAATCCAGGCCGCAGAGGTCGATCAATTGCTCGAACTTCAGAACCGGGTCGTCGCGCAATTGCAGGGCCACGGCCAGGTAGTCGGCGGCGGCCACCGTGATGGTGATCTCGCCGCGGTCGCGCACCAGGGCCTTGACCTTGTCGCCGAACGCGCTGGCCAGTGCAGCCTGCAGGGTGTCGAGTTTGAGTGTCATCGTGTCAGATCGATTCAGCGCGCGATGGTGTTTTCGCGGCGGATCTTGGCCTGCAGTTGCAGGATGCCGTAGAGCAGCGCTTCGGCGGTGGGCGGACAGCCCGGCACATAAACATCCACCGGCACGATGCGGTCACAGCCGCGCACCACGGAATAGCTGTAGTGGTAATAGCCGCCGCCATTGGCGCAGGACCCCATGCTCAACACCCAGCGCGGTTCGGCCATCTGGTCGTAAACCTTGCGCAGGGCTGGCGCCATCTTGTTGCACAGCGTGCCGGCCACGATCATCAGGTCGCTCTGGCGCGGGCTGGGGCGAAACAGCATGCCGAAGCGGTCGATGTCGTAACGCGCCGCACCGGCGTGCATCATTTCAACGGCGCAGCAGGCCAGGCCGAAGGTCATCGGCCACAGCGACCCGGTCTTGGACCAGTTGATCAGCTTGTCCACCGAGGTGGTCACGAAGCCTTCTTTCAGTACGCCTTCAATGCCCATGGCTCATTCCCAGTCAAGGGCTCCCTTTTTCCATTCGTAAATGAAGCCCACCACCAGGATGGCCAGGAAAATCATCATCGCCCAGAAGCCTGACGCCCCGATGTCACGCAGCGCCACGGCCCACGGAAAGAGAAAAGCAATTTCCAGGTCGAACAGGATGAAGAGGATGGCCACCAGGTAATAGCGCACGTCGAACTTCATGCGGGCGTCTTCGAAGGCTTCAAAGCCACATTCGTAGGGGCTGTTTTTCGCGGCATCCGGGCGGTTGGGGCCGAAGATGAAACCGATGAGTTGCGGCGCCACGCCCACGCCCACCCCCACGAGGATGAACAGGATCACCGGCAGATACGGTTGCAGGTCCATGTTGTTGTCAGCGTCCGGTCAGTTACGTACAGCCCGCAAAAAAGCGCGCCGGGCAGACCACCTGAGGCGGTCGCAAAGGGCGCGCTTTACATCCATTCAAAGCGCCTGTTCACTGCGCAGTGGCCATTGCAGAGCGGGCCGTACAGCCCCGTCCGCAAAGGACTTCGAAAAGCTTGCTGGTGCCGTCGGCGAGACTCGAACTCGCACAGCTTTCGCCACTACCCCCTCAAGATAGCGTGTCTACCAATTTCACCACGACGGCAAGTCGTTTTTTCTGTTCGCAGCGCGATCAAAACGCACCCATTTCGGTGCGCCAGACCACGCAGAATTCTAGCGCCAAATCTAGGGCTTTCCGCCCTTGACGCGACTACTTGGGCAGTGCTGAAGAGGCTGCTGAGGCAGGCGCTGCGACAGGCACCGCTGCAGGTGCGGGTGCGGCACCGGGTATGGCCCCCAGCGCGGGCGAACTGGCTGCCGCCGAAGCGGCCGGCGCCGCACGGTCAAGCACGCTGCCGCTGGTGGCGCCACGGCCGCCAGCGCTGTTGCTCATGTAGGTCAGCGCCAGCGTGCAGACGAAAAACACGGTGGCCAGCGCGGCCGTGGTGCGCGACAGGAAGTTGGCGCTGCCGGTGGCGCCGAACAGGCTGCCCGAGGCACCGCTGCCGAAAGAGGCGCCCATGTCGGCGCCCTTGCCGTGCTGGATCAGCACCAGGCCGATCATCGCCAGCGCGGACAGCAGCTGCACGGCAAGGATCAAGGTCATCCAGATTTGCATGATGAGAAAACTCCGGGATACGTGTCAGGTGGAAGCCGGTCGCACGCGTTCAGTGCGCAGCGCGGCAGATGGCGATGAAGTCGCTGGCCTTGAGCGACGCGCCGCCGATGAGGCCGCCGTCGAT
>JANPHI010000119.1:0-19634 GCA_031424355.1 Betaproteobacteria bacterium | reverse complement strand
GGCAGGCGTCGAGCGGGTGCTTGAAGACCTTCACGCACTGCGTGTTGCTCACACCGGCCACCGCGGCGTCGATCTCGTAGCCGCTGGGCGTGCTGACGTGCAGCGTGAAGCCCAGGATGTCGGCCGCCTGCAGCCAGGTGTTGGCCATGTTGTTGCCGTCGCCGACCCAGGCCACGACCTTGCCCTTGATGCTGCCGCGCTGTTCGATGACGGTGAACACGTCGGCCAGGATCTGGCACGGGTGGTATTCGTTGGTCAGGCCGTTGATCACCGGCACGCGCGAGTTGGCGGCGAAGGCCTCGATCTTGGTCTGCTCGAAGGTGCGGATCATCACGATATCGACCATGCGGCTGATCACGCGCGCGCTGTCCTCGATCGGCTCGGCGCGGCCGAGCTGGCTGTCGCCGGTGGTCAGATGCACCACGCTGCCGCCCATCTGGTACATGCCGGCTTCGAAGCTGACGCGCGTTCGGGTGCTGGCCTTCTCGAAGATCATGGCCAGCGTGCGGTCGACCAGCGGCTGGTAGCGCTCGTAGTTCTTGAAGCGCGTCTTGATGATGCGGGTGCGTTCGAAGAGGTAGGCGTATTCCTCGGCGCGCAGGTCCTTGAACTGCAGGTAGTGCTTCATCAGGCTCTGGCCCGGCTTCATGTCGGTTCGGAGAGGAAAGCCTTGACCAGCGGGCACAGGATGGCCGCGATCTGGCGTGCTTCGTCGGCGCTCAGGATCAGCGGCGGCAGCAGGCGGATGACGCGGTCGGCGGTCACGCTGATCATCAGGCCGGCCTCGGCCGCGCGACCCAGCAGCACGCCGCAGGGGCGGTCGAGTTCGACGCCGATCATCAGCCCGGCGCCCCGGAAATCGACCACGCCCGGCAAGCCTTGCAGTTCCGCCTTCAGTGCGTCCATCAGCACGCCGCCCACGGTGGCCGCATTCGCCAGCAGGCCGTCTTCTTCCATGATGCGCAGCGTTTCCACACCGGCGCGCATGGCCAACGGGTTGCCGCCGAAGGTGGTGCCGTGGTTGCCCGGGCCCAGCACGTTCGCGGCCCTGGGGCCGACGACGATGGCGCCGATGGGCACGCCCGAGCCCAGGCCCTTGGCCAGCGGCATCACGTCGGGCAGGATGCCGGCCCACTGGTGCGCAAACCACTTGCCGGTGCGGCCCACGCCGCACTGCACCTCGTCCAGCATCAGCAGCCAGTCCTTGGCGTCGCAGATCTGCCGGAGGCCCTGCAGGTAGTCGTTGCGGCTGGCGTTGATGCCGCCTTCGCCCTGGATGACCTCCAGGAACACGGCCACCACATTCGGGTTGGTGCGTGCCTGGTGTTCGATGGCGGCCAAGTCGTTCAGCGGCACGCGCACAAAGCCTTCCACCAGCGGTCCGAAACCGGCCTGCACCTTGGGGTTGCCGGTGGCCGACAGCGTGGCGATGCTGCGGCCGTGGAAGGCTTTCTCGTAGACGATGATTTCCGGGCGGGCTATGCCTTTGTCGTGGCCGAATTTGCGGGCAATCTTCAGCGCGCCTTCGTTGGCTTCCAGCCCGGAATTGCAGAAGAAGGCCGCCGACAGGTTCGACAGTTCGCACAGCTTGGCGGCCAGTTGCTCTTGCAGCGGCACTTCGTAGTAATTGCTGCAGTGGATCATCTGGGCGACCTGATCTTGCAGCGCCGGTACCAGCTTCGGGTGGCCGTGGCCCAGGGTGTTCACCGCAATGCCGCCCAGGCCATCCAGATACCGTCGGCCCTCGCTGTCCCAGACCCAGGCGCCCTGTCCACGCACCAGGGCGATGGGCAGGCGGCCGTAGGTGTTCATCACGTGCGGCATCGGCCGGCTGAGAACGTGGGACAGGGCGGGTTCGGGTGCGTTCATCTGGTGGTTCCTTGCTAAGACCCAGAACAAAAGGCCGGGCTGCGACGCTGCAGTTCAGTCCTGTTCGTCACGGTCCGGCGGTTCTTGATTCTAAAGGGGGGTGCCTGGCCGTCGATGAAGCGGGCATCACTGCCACCCGGGGTTCCATGATGCATGCTGCGGCGCAGCAAACACGAGGCACAATTGCAGCCTTGCGCGGCTTGCCGATCCGGCCGCTGTCTTTGCTTCCACCGGCAGGCCCGGTGGCCGTGCCGTCACCGATGACCCTTCAGAAGCCCCGTCAGTACACCATCCGCGGCATCACCACCGAGGGCCGAACCTTCAGGCCCAGCGACTGGTCCGAGCGCCTGGCAGGTGCCATGTCCAGCTTCCGGCCTGGCGGCGGCAGCGGCGGTATCGGTGCCTACATCGGCTATTCACCCTATTGCGTGCCGCAAGTGGTGGACGGGGTGAAATGCGTGCTGGTCAACGAGGCGCTGCGCGGCATCGAGCCCATGGCCTGGGACTTCGTCATGAACTTCGCGCGCGACAACCAGCTGACCGTGGTGGAACTGACTGCACCATGAAAAAAGCCCGCTGCTGCGGGCCTTCTCATTTGCACCGAAAGACGTCTGCTTCAGGCAGCCAACGCCAGGGCCTTGACCTTGGCGGACAGGCGGCTCTTCAGGCGAGCGGCCTTGTTCTTGTGGAAGATGCCCTTGTCGGCCACCGAGTCGATCACGCTCTGTGCCGACTTGAAGGTCTCGGCAGCCTTGACCTTGTCGCCACCGCTGACCGCCTTGACCACGTTCTTCACGACGGTGCGGAAGTGCGAGCGCAGTGAGGTGTTGGCGGCGTTCAGGGCGACGTCCTGGCGGGCGCGCTTCAGGCCCGAGGCGAGGCGAACGGTTTTCTTCTTGGCTTTAGACGAGGTGGCCATGCTTTTGCGGTTTTGAAGACTGAGGGTACAAAGACTGTCGAGTATAGCACGGGGCCATGAGCTGTCCAGACGGTGAGCCGGAGCGCTTTCTATAATGCGGTGTGAATTTGCTCAAGGCTGCTTCCATCGTTTCGCTGTTGACCCTGCTGTCCCGGGTGACGGGCCTGGTGCGCGAACAGTTGGTGGCTGCGGCCTTCGGCGCCAGCGGGGTCACCGATGCCTTCAACGTGGCTTTCCGCATTCCCAATCTGTTCCGCCGCCTGTTTGCCGAGGGCGCCTTCTCGCAGGCCTTTGTGCCCTTGCTGGCGGCCACCCGCGAACGCGACGGCGACGACGCCACGCGGCGGCTGATCGATGCCGTGGCCACGGTGCTGGGCTGGGCGCTGGCGTTGATCTGCATCGCCGGTGTCATCGGCGCGCCTGTTCTGGTGTGGGTGATGGGGTCGGGCCTGGAACGCTTCGATGCCGCCGTGGTCATGACGCGCTGGATGTTCCCCTACATCGGCTTCATGTCGCTGGTGGCCTTGTCGGCTGGCGTGCTGAACACCTGGCGGCAGTTCGCGGTGCCCGCCATCACGCCGGTGCTGCTGAACCTGTCGGTGATCGCTGCGGCGTGGTGGGGCGTGCCGCGCATGGCGGGCTGGGGCCTGGAGCCGGTCTACGCGCTGGCCGGCGGCGTGATGCTGGGCGGCTTGCTGCAAGCCGCCGTGCAACTGCCTGCGCTGGCGGCCATCGGCTGCGCGCCGCGCATCGGTCTGCTGCCGGGCGCCATCGCAGCCGCCTGGCGGCACCCTGGCGTCGGCCAGATCCTGCGCCAGATGGCGCCGGCGCTGCTGGGTGTTTCGGTGGCGCAGATCTCGCTGCTGATCAACACCCAGATCGCCACCCACGTGGCCGTGGGCGCGGTGTCGTGGCTGACCTACGCCGACCGGTTGATGGAATTCCCGACCGCCTTGCTCGGCGTGGCCATGGGCTCGGTGCTGTTGCCGCAGTTGTCGGCGGCGCGGGCGCGGGGCGACGCAGCGGGCTATTCCGACATGCTGGATTGGGGTCTGCGCCTGGTGCTGCTGCTGGCCTTGCCCTGTGCCCTGGCCTTGTTGCTGTTTGCCAGCGGCCTGACGGCCGTGCTGTTTCACTACGGCAAGTTCTCGGCCGCCGATGTGGCCATGACGGCCCGCGCGCTGCAGGGCTATGGCGTGGGCTTGCTGGGCATCGTGGCCATCAAGGTGCTGGCGCCGGCTTTCTACGCGCGGCAGGACGTGCGCACGCCGGTGCGCATTGCCATCGGCGTGCTGGTCGCGACGCAGCTGTTGAACGTCGTCCTGGTGCCCGCGCTGGGCCATGCCGGCCTGGCTTTGTCGATCAGCCTGGGCGCCTTGGTGAATGCCGGCATCCTGCTGTGGAGCCTGCTGCGCCAGGGTACCTACCGCCCCCGGCCGGGCTGGGGCGGTTTCGCCTGGCGTGTGCTGCTGGCCAACGGGGTGCTGGGCGCGGGGCTGGCCTGGGCGGCGTGGCGCTTCGACTGGATCGCCCTGCAAGCCCACGCCAGCCTGCGCGCGGGTGCCGTGGCGCTGGTGCTGGGCGCCGTGGCGGCAGCCTACTTCGCCGTGTTGGCGGCCTGCGGTCTGCGGCCGCGCGACCTGATGCGCCGGGCCTGACCTACACTGGAACGGATGGCCAGCCCCTTGCAATTTGAAGTTCCCAGCGCGCTCGACTACTTCGCCGCGCTGGTGGCTGAAGACGCCGGCTTTCCCGTGCTGGAGGTGGCCGTGGCGGTGGCCCAGGACGACGAACCCGGGCTGGACGTGCAGGGCGTGCTGGCGCAGATCGACGCGCTGGCCGACCGCCTGTGCCGCCGCGTGCCCAACGACGCGGCACCGCTGCAACGCCTGCGCTTGCTGAACCAATATTTCTTTCAGGAACTGGGCTTCGGCGGCAACGTCAACGACTACTACGACCGCGCCAACAGTTCGCTGCCAGCCGTGCTGCGCACGCGGCGAGGCATCCCGCTGACGCTGGCTCTGGTCTACATCGAGATGGCCACGCAGCTGGGCTTGCAGGCGCAGGGCGTTTCTTTCCCGGGGCACTTCCTGGTCAAGTTGCGCATGCCGATGGGCGAGGTCGTCATCGACCCCTTCACCGGCCGCTCGCTCGACCGCGAAGAACTCGAAGAACGGTTGCTGCCCTACCGCCAGCAACGCGGCCTGGTGGGCGACGAGGCGGTGCCGCTGGGCCTGTTCCTGCAGCCTGCGCCGGGGCGCGAAATGGCGGCCCGGCTGCTGCGCAACCTGAAGGAAATCCACCGCAGCGGGCGTGACTGGTTGCGGCTGGTCGCCGTGGCGCGGCGCCTGGTCATCCTGCTGCCGGACGATTGGGAAGAACGGCGCGACCTGGGCCTGGCGCTGGCGCAGCTGGGGCAGTCGGCCGACGCCGCCGACGCGATGGCGCTGTACCTGGAACACCGGCCGCAGGCCGCTGATGCCGCGTCCATGCGCCGCAAGCTCAGCGCCTGGCGGCGCGCCCATTGAAGGGGCCGCCTTGCTGCGGCTGACCTTGCCATGCCCCAACCCGCGATGAAACAGATTCCTTTGCCGATAGGCCCACAGCCGCAGCCGCGTTTCGACAACTTCCTGCCGGGCGACAACGCGGCCGCGCTGTCCCATCTGCGTGACATGGTGCTGCCCGGCCCGCCGGTGTACCTGTGGGGCCCGGCTGGCAGCGGCAAAAGCCATCTGCTGCGGGCGCTGGCCGGTCGGTGCCTGGCCGCTGGCCAGCAAGTGGGCTGGTTCGACGCTGCCGACCGCCTGCCGTGGACGCTGCAGCCCGAATGGGCGCTGGTGGTCATCGACCGCTGCGAGGCGCTGTCGGCGCAAGCCCAGCACGCGGCTTTCGCGCTCTTTGTCGAAGCCGCCACGCACGGCGTGCAGGTGGCTGGGGCAGGGCGGCTGCCGCCGGTCGATCTGGCGGTGCGGGAGGACCTGCGCACGCGCCTGGGCTGGGGCCACATCTTCGCGCTGCAGCCGCTGCCCGAAGCCGACACGCGTGCCGCGCTGCGCCGCGAGGCCGACCACCGTGGCATCTTCCTGTCTGACGAGGTGATGGACCACGTGCTGACGCATTTCCCGCGCGACCTGTCGCACCTGATGCGTTTGCTCGACCGCCTGGACGACTACGCGCTGGCACAGGGCCGCCGCGTGACGGTGCCGCTGTTGCGCCAGATGCTGCAGGAAGCGCCGCTGCCGAGTACCGAGCCCGAGCCGCAGGCCCCGCTGTTTGCCGAGATCGCGCCCGAATGAGACTGACCCTGTTCGACCTGGACGGCACCCTGATCCCACAGGATTCCGACCACGCCTTCGGCGAATTCATCATCGGCCTGGGCTGGGCCGACGGGGGCGAATTCCGCCGCCGCAACGATGGTTTTTTCCAGGATTACCAGGATGGTCGGCTCGACATCCACGCCTACGTCGAGTTCGCCACGTCGCCGTGGCGCGGCCGCACGGCTGACGAGCTGGACCGCGCCACCGCAGCCTTCCTCGAAACCGTGATCCAACCGATGTGGACACCGGCTGTTCGCGAGCTGGTCGAAGGCCACCAGCGAGCGGGCGACCTCGTGGCCATCGTCACGGCGACCAACGACTTCGTCACCCGGCCGATCGCGCGCCTGCTGGGGGTCGATGAACTGATCGCCACCGACCTGGCGCGCGACGCAGCAGGCCGCGTCACGGGTGGGATTGCCGGTGTGCCATGCTTCCGCGAGGGCAAGGTCACGCGGCTGCAGGCCTGGTTGACGGCGCGGGGTCAGTCGCTGGACGACTTCGAGCGCAGCACTTTCTACAGCGATTCCACCAACGACCTGCCGCTGCTTGAACGCGTCAGCCACCCCGTTGCCACCAACCCCGGCCCCGCCCTCGAGCGCATTGCGCAAGACCGCGGCTGGCCCGTACTGAAGTTGTTTCCATGATCAAGAAATTCATCAACCGCCTGCTGGGCAAGGGCGCTTCCGCCGATGCCCCCGAGGCCCCGGTTGCGGTGCCGGCCGTGCCCGAGATTCCGCTGGGCCAGCGGGTGGAAATTCCGGCCTCGGAACACCGCATCGACCCCAGCTTGCTGGACGCCAACGCGGTGCGCGTGGTGAAGACCTTGCAGGACGCGGGCTTCGAGGCCTACATCGTCGGCGGCGCGGTGCGCGACCTGCTGGTCGGCATGCGCCCGAAAGACTTCGACGTGGCCACCGACGCCACGCCCGAGCAGATCAAGGCGCAGTTCCGCCGCGCCTTCATCATCGGACGGCGCTTTCGCCTGGTCCATGTGGTCTTCGGCCGCGGCCGTGAACACGAGACCATCGAAGTCAGCACCTTCCGCGCCTACCTCGACGCGGCAGCGGCCGATGCCCCGCCGGCGAATGTCAAGGACCTGGCCAAGCCCGATCGCGGTGGGAAGGGCGCCAACGGCGACAGCGCCGACAAGAAGCACGTCGTCGACGCCAGCGGCCGCGTGCTGCGCGACAACGTCTGGGGTCCGCAGGTGGAAGACGCCGCGCGGCGCGACTTCACCATCAACGCCATGTACTACGACCCGACGACGCAGATCGTGGTCGACTACCACGGCGGCCTGGCCGATTCACGCGCCCGCTTGCTGCGCATGATCGGCGACCCGCCCACGCGCTACCGCGAAGACCCGGTGCGCATCATCCGGGTCGTCCGCTTCGCGGCCAAGCTGGGCTTTGCGCTGGAGCCGGCCACGCTCAAGCCCATCGCCAAGGCCGCGCCCTTGCTGGCCAATGTGCCCATTTCGCGCCTCTTCGACGAGATGGTCAAACTGATGCAGACCGGCCACGCCATCGCCAGCATCGAGCAGATGCGCAAGTTCGGTTTGATCGGCGGCAAGTTGGGTATCTTCCCGGTGCTGGACGCCGCGCTGGCCCCGGCCACGCCCAACCCGGCGCGCGAAAAGTTTGTCCGCCTGGCGCTGGAAGACACCGACCGCCGCGTCAACGAAGGCCGCGCCGTGGCCCCCAGCTTCATGCTGGCCTGCATGCTGTGGCACGACGTGCAAGAGCGCTGGAACGCGCTGAAGGCCGGCGGCGAAGCGCCATTTCCGGCGCTGCAACTGGCGGTGGACGCGGTGTTTGACGCGCGCATCGGCGACATCTCCGGGCGCGGCAAGCTGGCCGCCGACATGCGCGAGATCTGGCTGATGCAGCCGCGCTTCGAACGCCGCACCGTCAGTTCGGCCACCGCGCTGCTGGCGCAGGCCCGTTTCCGCGCCGGCTACGACTTCTTGCGCCTGCGCGCCGACTGCGGCGACGTGACGGTGGAACTGGCCGACTGGTGGGAAGACCTGCACCTGGGCAACGACGAAGAGCGTGAAGCGCTGTTGATGGACTTGCGGCCGCAGCCGGGTGGCAAGGGCAAGCGCGTGCCGGCAGCATCGGCCGCCAAGGCCGGTGCTGAAGCAACCGCCGATGCCGACAGCGGCGACGACGACGAGGCCGGCGATGAGGCCAGTGCAACCGCGGGTGACGGCGGCGAAGCGGCGGCCCCGCGCAAACGCCGGCGTCGCCGTCGCAAACCTGCGGGTTCGGGTGGTGGCGGTGGCGGTGGTGGTGGCGAGGGCGCTGCGCCAGCCCCTTGATGCCGCCCGAGCGGGTCTTCGTCGGGCTGGGTGCCAACCTGGGTGAGGCGGCCGGCACGTTGCGTCTGGCCATCGCGCAGATCGGCCAGTTGCCAACGACGCAAGTCGTCGCGGTGTCTGCGTTTTATGGCACGGCCCCTGTCGATGCCACCGGCCCCGACTACACCAACGCCGTGGTCGAACTCCGCACCGGTCTGCAGCCGGCAGCGCTGCTGCAGGCGCTGCATGGCATCGAAGCCGAACACGGCCGCCTGCGGCCTTACCGCAATGCCCCGCGCACGCTGGACCTGGACCTGCTGCTCTACGGCCAGCGTGTCGGTGCTGACCCGGCCCTGACCCTGCCGCACCCGCGCCTGCACCTGCGGGCCTTCGTGGTGCGGCCCCTGCTGGACATCGCGCCGGCGCTGGTTCACCCCCTGCTGGGCCCGCTGGCTGACCGTGCAGCCGGGGTCGCTGATCAACCGATACAGAAACTGCCATGAACCTGAACAGCTTGCCTTTGTCCGTGCAGACCTTCGGCCTGTTGGCCTTGTCCAATGTCTTCATGACGGTGGCCTGGTACGGCCACCTGAAGAATCTGGCCGACAAGCCTTGGTGGATCGCCGCGCTGATCAGCTGGGGCATTGCACTCTTCGAGTATTTGCTGCAGGTGCCGGCCAACCGCATCGGCTACGAGGGTGGCTACACGCTGGCGCAGCTGAAGATCGCGCAAGAGGTCATCACCCTGGCCGTCTTCATGCCCTTCGCTGTGTTCTTCATGGGCCAGACCCTGAAGCTGGACTTCCTGTGGGCGGGCCTGTGCATGGTCGGTGCCGTGTATTTCATTTTCCGGTCCTGACGGGGCGGCGGGCGGCGCTTGGCGGCCGCCTAGAATCCAGCCGTGACACGCCGATGACGTATCGGTGACAGGGATCGGAGTGACCATGGTGTTCGGCAAGCTGCTGCCGCGTGACGGTAATTTTTTCGAGTTGTTCAACCAGCACGGACACCATATCGCCGAAGGCGCGCGGGCCTTCATGGCCATGGTCCAGAACTACCGCGATCCGGTCGAGCGCGAGCGCTACGCCACGCAAGTGGGCGCCTCGGAACGCGCGGCCGACAAGATCACCGCTGAAGTGCACCGCCTGCTGCACCGCACCTTCATCACGCCGCTGGACCGCGACCAGATCCACCGCCTGATCAACGCCATGGACGACGTCATCGACCTGCTGCAAGACAGCAGCGAAGTGATGTCGCTGTACGACCTGCAGACCCTGTCGGAAGACGTGGTGCGCCTGTCTGAAATCTCGGTGCGCTGCTGCGAACGCGTGCAGCACGTGCTGACCCTGCTGCCCCGCCTGAAAGACGCCGAGGTGGCCGAGTCGGTGCTGAAGACCTGCGAGGAAATCGACAAGCTCGAATCCGACGCCGACCGCGTGATGCGCAGCGCCATGTCGGCCCTGTTCCGCGAAGAGCCCGACACGCGCCAGCTGATCAAGCTGAAGGCGGTCTACGAGCACCTGGAATCGATATCGGACCGTTGCGAAGACGTGGCCAATCTCGTCGAAGGCATCGTGCTCGAGAACTCCTGAGTCCGGCCGCCGCAGTCTTTCGCCTCCCGTCCCCGCTTCCCCATGCAGACCTTGCCTATCGCCCTGTGGGTGGTGATCACCCTCGTCGCCCTGGCGCTGCTGTTCGACTTCATGAACGGCTTCCACGACGCGGCGAACTCCATCGCCACGGTGGTCTCCACCGGTGTGCTCAAGCCCAGCCATGCGGTGGCCTTCGCGGCGTTCTTCAACGTCGTGGCCATCTTTTTGTTCCAGTTGAAGGTGGCGGCCACCATCGGCAAGGGCATCGTGGACCCGGGCGTGGTCGATCAGCATGTGGTCTTCGGCGCGCTCGTGGGGGCCATCATGTGGAACCTCATCACCTGGCTCTACGGCATCCCGTCGAGCAGCTCGCACGCGCTGATCGGCGGCATCGTCGGCGCGACCATGGCCAAGGCCGGGCTCGGGCCGCTGGTGGCCTCGGGTTTGATCAAGACGGTGGCTTTCATCTTCGTCGCACCGGTGATGGGCTTTCTGCTCGGTTCGCTGCTGATGGTGGCCGTGTCGTGGGTCTGCCTGCGTTGGTCGCCGTCGCGCGTGGTTGGGGTCTTCCGGCGTTTGCAGCTGGTGTCGGCCGGTCTGTATTCGCTGGGCCACGGTGGCAACGATGCGCAGAAGACCATCGGCATCATCTGGCTGCTGCTGATTGCCGCCGGCTTCAGCCAGGCCAGCGACAAACTGCCGCCCGTGTGGGTCATCTGGAGTTGCTACCTGGCCATCGGCCTGGGCACCATGTTCGGTGGCTGGCGCATCGTCAAGACCATGGGCCAGCGCATCACCAAGCTCAAGCCCGTGGGCGGCTTCTGTGCTGAAACGGGCGGCGCGATCACGCTGTTCCTGGCGTCGGCTTTCGGCATCCCCGTTTCGACCACGCACACCATCACCGGCGCCATCTTCGGCGTGGGTTCGGTGCGCAACGCTTCGGCGGTGCGCTGGGGTCTGGCTGGCCACATCGTCACGGCCTGGATCGTGACCATTCCCGCCACGGCCCTGATGTCGGCGCTGTGTTACTGGGTCAGCGGCTGGCTTTTCTGAGCCGGGCCCGCAGCAGCCGATTCGGCCTGCCACTCGAAAAAGCGCTGGCCGCCGAAGGCGATGGTGCTCAACAGCACCGCAGCGCCGACAAACAAGCCGGCCATCGCGGCCAGCACCGGGCCCCATGCGGTGGGGTGCCCCGCCTGCGCCGGGTTGTAGCGGGCGTCCCATTGGTCGTCGGGTGTCAGCGCGATGACGATGGCCGCCAGCATGGCGATCGACAGCGTCACGCCCAGCAGTGGCACCAGCAACGCCGACAGGCTGTCTTCAGGCCCGAGATTGCGCATTCGAACCGCGCCAGTCAGGCCCGCCAGCGTGGGCAACGGGTACAACCAGGCGCGGCGGTCGCGCACGCCGTGCAGGTAGAACCGGTGCGCGCCCAGGCTGCCCAGCATCAGGGCCAGCCAGGCGGCGGCGGTTTTGGATCGGTAGCGCGGGGGAAGTGGCATCGAAAGGCCCATCGCGGGCGGTTGCTGTGGTCGTGCGCCGGAAGAATGCCCGGAACGGTGTCGCTATCAGTTTATAATGCTGGGTTTTCGACGCTGGCTTGGGTGGTAACTCCCAAGCGTATCTACGGCGTTGAGCTGCGGCTGGCAGTCTTTAACGTCTTGAGGTTAAGGGCTGCAAGCCAACCCGAAAGCCCGCTCGGTGTGTCTCCCGTGGCGCGGCATCGAATACCCCGATCCAAGGAAATCACATGGTCGTCATCCGTCTCGCCCGTGGCGGCGCCAAGAAGCGCCCCTTCTACAACATCGTCGTTGCCGATTCCCGTGAGCGCCGCGACGGCCGCTTCATCGAGCGCGTGGGTTTCTACAACCCCGTCGCCTCGGGTTCCGCCGAAGGCCTGCGCGTGGCGCTGGACCGCGTCACCCACTGGTCCAGCGTCGGCGCTCAGCTGTCGCCCACCGTGGCGCGCCTGGTTGACCAGGCCAAGAAGGCGGCCTGATCGCCGTTGGCGTGAGCACAGCATCCTCACCCTCGCACCCGGCGCCCGATGCGGCGTCGGCGATGCCTGAAGATGCTGTCGAGGTCGGTCGCATCCTGGGTGCCTGGGGCATCCAGGGTGGCCTGAAAGTCAAACCTTTCGCGTCCGACCCGCAAGCGCTGTTTTCTTCCAAGCGCTGGTTCATCCAGCCGCCCGAAGGGCCACGGCCCGTCGGACTCAAACCCGGCGGCCCGCTCCCCACTTTGCTGCGCGTGATTTCGGCGCGTGAGCATGGCGAAGGCGTGGTCGCCACGGTGCACGACCTCAACGACCGCAACGGCGCCGAAGCGCTGCGCGGTGCGCGCATCTTCGTGCCGCGCTCCAGCTTCCCCACGCCCGAAGCCGGCGAGTTCTACTGGATAGACCTCATCGGCATGAGCGTGGCCACCCGCGAAGGCGTGGCGCTGGGCACCGTGATCGGCTTGCTGGAAACCGGCCCGCACTGCGTGCTGCAGGTGCAGGAAGCGAACGCCGAAGTGCCCGAGCGTTTGATCCCCTTCGTCGATGCCTACGTCGACAAGGTCGATGTGCCAACCCGGTCCATCACCGTCGATTGGGATCTCGACTACTGACCTGACGATGCGTTTCGACGTCGTCACCATCTTCCCCGAACTCTTTGTCCCGCACCTGGCCCAGGGCGTGACCCGCCGCGCCTTCGGGTCGGCGCAGGTCGATGTGCGCCTGTGGCCGTTGCGCGATTTCACCGATGACACCTACCGCCGGGTCGACGACCGCCCCTGCGGCGGTGGCCCGGGCATGGTGATGCTGGCCGAGCCGCTGCTGCGCGCACTGGACGCCATCCGCAGCGACCGCGACGAACCCCAGCCGGCGGTGGTGCACTTCACGCCGACCGGCCAGCGCATCGATCAAGCCGTGGTGCAGGCCTTCGCCAGCGGCCCCGGCGCCGTGCTGCTGTGCGGGCGCTACGAAGGCATCGACCAGCGCGTCATCGACGCCCACGTGACCCACGAGCTCAGCCTGGGCGACTTCGTGTTGTCGGGCGGTGAACTGCCCGCGCTGGCGCTGCTGGACGCCGTGGCGCGCTTGCAGGACGGCGTGCTGAACGCCCCTTCGCACCAGCAAGACAGTTTTTCAGACGGCCTGCTGGAAGGCCCCAGCTACAGCAAGCCCGAGCGCCTGCTGATCGCCGGCGTTGAACAGGCGGTACCTGCGGTGCTGATGTCGGGCCACCACGCGCAGATCGCCCGCTGGCGGCGCGAGCGTTCCCTGGCGCTGACGCAGCAGCGCCGGCCCGACTTGATCGTGAAAGCACGCGCAGCAGGCCAACTGAGCCGGGACGACGAGCGTTTTCTGTCCGGCCTCGGGCTATAATCAAAGGCTTTGCGATCCTCTGCCGGGTTCCAAGTGACCAGTGTCATGCTGGCCACGCACCGTGATCAGCGCTGATCCCAAGTCAGCACTGCCCGCATCCAACCATCCCGCCCGCTGCAAGATCGCCTTCGGAGAAGACCTTGAATTTGATCGACATCCTCGAGCAGGAAGAGATAGCCCGTCTCAACCGCACCATCCCCGCGTTCGCCCCCGGCGACACGGTCATCGTCAGCGTCAACGTGGTTGAAGGCACGCGCAAGCGCGTGCAGGCCTACGAAGGCGTCGTGATTGCCAAGCGCAACCGCGGCCTGAACAGCAGCTTCATCGTGCGCAAGATCTCCAGCGGCGAAGGCGTGGAACGCACCTTCCAGACCTACAGCCCGCTGATCGCTGCCATCGAAGTCAAGCGCCGTGGCGACGTCCGCCGCGCCAAGCTGTACTACCTGCGTCAGCGCAGCGGCAAGTCGGCACGGATCAAAGAGAAGCTGGCCTGACCTGACGGTCAGCCTGCGGCACAGCCGACCGATGGCGCCGCCCCGCATCCACGATCCCCGGGCCGTGCCCGTCGTGGGGCGGGACACGCACCTGCCGGCGGTTGCCCCTGAACGCCTCAATGCGCCGGCTCTACGCCGGCGTTTTGCTGAGCGCGACAAACCCGTCTGGCAGCCTGAGTTCACCGGTGACGGCCGCATCGGTCCCGAGCGCGCGCCGGCCCACGCCTCGGTGCTGGTGCCGCTGGTCGAACACGCCGGCGGCCTGCACGTGCTGCTGACCCGCCGCACCGATCATTTGCGCGATCACGCCGGGCAGGTCAGCTTCCCGGGCGGCCGGGCCGAGCCCGAAGACGCCGATGCCGCCGACACCGCGTTGCGCGAGGCGCAGGAAGAAGTCGGTCTGCCGCGTGCCCAGGTCGACGTCATCGGACTGATGCCGACCTACACCACCGTGACCAACTTCGTCGTCACGCCCGTCGTGGCCCTGGTGCGCCCACCTTTCAAGCTGGCCGATCTGGCCATCGACGGCTTCGAGGTGGCCGAGGCCTTCCACGTGCCGCTGTCCTTCCTGATGGACCCGGCCAACCACCAGCGCCACCTGTTCGACTTCGAAGGCGGTCAGCGGCAGTTTCTGTCGATGCCCTGGCAGGGCGTTGCGGCCGACGGCACGCCGCGCGAGTACTTCATCTGGGGCGCGACGGCCGCGATGCTGCGCAACCTGTACCGCTTTCTGGCACGCTGACTTCACGTTGAACGCGCGGTGAAGACCACCCTCTATCATCGGCAGCAATGAGTTTCTTCGCCGTCCTGTTCGCGCTGCTGGTCGAACAACTCAAGCCGCTGCCGCGCGAGAATTGGGTCCACGAAACGCTGATGGCCTGGGTGCGCTGGACCGGCCGCAACTTCGACGCCGGCCAGCCCCACCACACCTGGGTGGTGTGGTGCGTGTCGGTGCTGGTGCCATCCGTCGCCGCCGGTGGTTTGTACCTGCTGATCTCGCACTACAGCCTGCTGCTGGGCCTGGCTTTCGACGTGGGCCTGCTGTACCTGACGCTGGGTTTCCGCCAGTTCAGCCACTACTTCACCGACATCCGCGACGCGCTGGAGCGCGGTGACGAGAACGAAGCGCGCCGCCTGCTGGCCGAGTGGCGCCACCTGGACGCCAGCGAACTGCCGCGCACCGAGGTGCTGCGCCACGTCATCGAGCACGCGCTGCTGGCCGCCCACCGCCATGTCTTCGGTGTGTTCTTCTGGTTCGTCGTGCTGTCGGCGCTGGGGCTGGGGCCGATGGGCGCGGTCTTCTACCGCATGGCCGAGTTTTCGACGCGCTACTGGGGCTACCGCCAGCGCAACATCGACATGCCCAGCAATGACAAGTTGCTGGCTTTGTCCCACCGCCTGTTTGCGCTGATCGACCACCTGCCGGCCCGCCTGACCGCCGCCGGCTTCGCGGTGGTCGGCAACTTCGAAGAAGCCGTCAGCAGCTGGCGCCGCGACGCCACGCTCTGGCAGCACAGCAACGAAGGCGTGATCCTGGCGGCGGCGGCCGGCGCGGTGGGTGTGCAGCTGGGTGGCGCGGCCGCGCCGGGCATCACACCCGACCGGTCCAAGACCTTCGACGCGGGCGCTGCGGCCGACCTGGCCGAGGCCCAGGGCTCGACGGCGGGCGTGCCGGCCCAGCCCGGGCATCTGCACAGCGTCGTGGGCCTGGTGTGGCGCTCGGTGGTGCTGTGGATGATGCTGGTGGCTTTGCTGAGCCTGGCGAACGTGCTCGGCTAGCGCCCGCGCTGGCGCTCACCAGCGCTTCTGCGACAACTCGTCGAACAACTCGCTGTAGATGCGCTGGCGCGTCGGGCTGATCTCGCCGCGCGCCATCGCGTCGCGCACGCCGCAGCCGGGTTCGTGGCGGTGGCTGCAGTTGTGGAATTTGCAGTGGCCCAGGTGGCTGGCGAAGTCGGGCATCAGCCCGGCCAGGTCTTCGGGGGCTATCTGCCGCAGGCCGAATTCCTGGAAGCCCGGTGAGTCGATCAGCGCGCCCGTGCGCGCGTCGTCCAGTGACGCGCCGCTGCGCGTGTCGTCCAGCCAGTACCAGCTGGTGCTGGTGGTGGTGTGGCGGCCGGTGTGCAGGGCCTGCGAGATCTCGCCGACCTGCGCTGCCGCCTGCGGCACCACCAGGTTGATCAGTGTGCTCTTGCCCATGCCGCTGGGGCCCAGCACCAGCGTCGTGCGGCTGGCGAACAAGGGCCGCAGCGTGGCCAGCGCACCGTCCGGGTCTTTCTTCAGGGCCAGTTCGATGACGCGGATGCCCATCGCCACATAGGGCGCCAGCCTTTCGCGCGCGACCGGTGTGCTGGGCAAGTCGACCTTGTTCAGGCCGATCACGGTGGGGATGCGGGCCTGCTGCGCGGCGATCAGCGCCCGCGTGAGTTGCGATTCGCTGAACACCGGGTCGGGTGCGACCAGCACCAGCAACTGGTCCAGGTTGGCCGCGAAGGACTTGGTGCGCCAGTCGTCCTGGCGGAACAGCAGGTTGCTGCGCGGGTCCATGCTTTCGATGACACCGCCGTCGCCGGTGGGCAGCCAGCGCACGCGGTCGCCGACGACCAGTTCGCTTTTCTTGCCGCGCGTCTGGCAGTGCACGCGCCGGCCTTCGGGCGTTTCCACCATCACGTGGCGGCCGTGGGCGGCCACGACCAGGCCGGCTTCCAGGGCGACGCCGGTAGCGTCAGCGGGTGCGGGGCCGCGCGCGCTGCGCGGCGTCAAGGCAGCAAACCGTCCACCTTGGCGGCGCAGATGAAATCGTTGATGGAGATGCCGCCCACCGAATGCGTGTTGAAGCGCACCGTGCAGCGGTTGTAGCTGACCAGCAGGTCGGGGTGGTGGTCTTCGCCGTGGGCGATCCAGGCCACGGCATTCACGAAAGCCATCGTGTGGTGGTAGTCGGCGAAGTCGCAGCGCTTCTGGATGGCGCCGCCCACCAGCGTCCAGCCGGTGACCTGCGTCAGGTGTTGCTCGATGTCCGCGCTGCCCATGGCCGCTTGGCCTTCGAGTGGCTGGCAATGGCGGTTGGCGAGGTGGGTCATGGCGGTCCGATCAAGCAGGCTGAAGTGCCGCCGACCCGCCAGCCGGGCGGGGTGCGGGCAGGGCGGCCAGCCGCTCGGAAGCCGGCGGGTGCGAGTAGTAGAAGCGCACGTAGACCGGGTCGGGCGTCAGCGTGGCGGCGTTGTCCTCGTGCAGCTTCAGCAGCGCGCTGGCCAGGTCGCTGCCGTCGGCCTGTGCGCAGGCGTAGGCGTCGGCCTGGAACTCGTGGCGTCGTGAAGTCAGGGCCATCAGCGGCGACACGAAGAAGGTGAAAGACGGCAGCGCCAGCATGAACAGCAGCAGCGCCAGCGCGTCGTTGGGCGCCGCCAGATTGGGCTGCACGCCCAGGCCGGCGTAGAAGGCGCTTTGCCCGGCCAGCCAGCCCAGCAGCGCCAGGCCGGCCAGGCTCATCGCGAAGATGCCGACCATGCGCTGCAAGACATGCTTGTGCTTGAAGTGGCCCAGCTCGTGGGCCAGCACGGCCTCGACTTCACCGGGCGACAGCCGTTGCAGCAGCGTGTCGAAAAACACCACGCGCTTGGCTGCGCCCAGGCCGGTGAAATAGGCGTTGGCGTGCGCCGAACGCTTGCTGCCGTCCATCACGAACAGGCCTTGCGCCGCGAAACCGCAGCGCTGCATCAGGGCTTGAACGCGGGCCTTCAGGGACTCGTCGGCCAGCGGCTCGAATTTGTTGAACAGCGGCGCGATGACGGTGGGGTAGAGCACCAGCAGCACCAGGTTGAAGCTGACCCAGGCGGCCCAGGCCCACAGCCACCACAGGCCGCCTGACGCGCCCATGATCCACAAGATCAGCGCGGCCAGCGGCAGGCCGATCAGCGCGCCCACGGCCGCACCTTTCAGCATGTCCAGCAGCCACAGCCTGGGCGTCATGCGGTTGAAGCCGAAACGCTGTTCGACGCGGAAGGTGGCGTACCACTCCAGCGGCAGGTCGATGAGGCCGCTGATCACCGAAAACGCGGCCAGCAGCGTAAGTTGGTAGGCCAGGGTGCCGTAGCCGGGCAGCAGGGCGTCGCGCAGCGTGGTGTTCAGTGCGTCCAGTCCGCCCAGCAGCGTCCAGGCCAGCAGCACGGCGCTGCCGAAGGCGGTGGCGACCAGGCCCAGCCGACCCTTGGCCAACGTGTAGTCGGCGGCCTTCTGGTGCGAAGCCAGCGTGACCGTGTTGCGGAAGGCGGCTGGCACGGCGTTGCGGTGTTGGGCGACGTGGCGCATCTGGCGCGTGGCCAGCCACAGCTTGACGGCCAGGGACAGCAACAGGGCGGCGGCGTAAGCCAGGGTGACAGCGGAAACTTGCATGGGCCGCGAGTGTAGGCTGGGCCAGAATCGGCGGTTTACATCGCGGCTTTGCACCCATGACCGACACCCCTTCGACGCCGACCTCGTCCACGCCAGCTCCTTTGGCGATCAGCGACCAGAACCTGATCTGGGTGGATCTGGAAATGACGGGCCTGTACCCCGACAAGGACCGCATCATCGAGATCGCCGTGGTGGTCACCGACCCGCATCTGACGGTGCGCATCGAAGGCCCGGTCTTCGCCATCCACCAGAGCGACGCCACGCTGGCCGGCATGGACGCCTGGAACACCGGCACGCACGGCAAGAGCGGCCTGACGGCGCGCGTCAAGGCCAGCACCATCGACGAAGCCGAAGCGCAGGCGCAGACGATTGCCTTTCTCAAGCAATACGTGCCCAAGGGCAAGAGCCCGATGTGCGGCAACAGCATCTGCCAGGACCGCCGCTTCATGGCGGGCACCATGCCGCTGCTGGAAGCTTTCTTCCACTACCGCAACCTCGACGTCAGCACGCTGAAGGAACTGGCGCGGCGTTGGAAGCCGGCGGTGATGGACAGCTTCAAGAAGGCCCAGGCCCACACCGCGCTGGCCGACATCCACGAGTCCATCGACGAACTGGCGCACTACCGCCAGCACTTCCTGGCGCTCTGAGTTTCCGGCCACCGCCATGCGCACCGAGACCATCGAACTCAGCGGCGGCTCACCCGGCGTTCGACACACGCTGCAGGCCCTGCACTACGGGCAGCCGGGGCCCGGCCCCAAGGCCTACATCCAGGCGGCGCTGCATGCCGACGAGATCCCGGCGCTGCTGGTCGCCCAGGCGCTGCGCGCGCCGCTGGCCGCGCTGGAAGCGGCGGGCCAGGTGCAGGGCCACATCGTGCTGGTGCCGGTGGCCAACCCGGTCGGTCTGGCGCAGCAGACGCTGGGCCTGCACCAGGGCCGCTTCGACCTGCGAGACGGCGTCAACTTCAACCGCTTGATCCCCGATCTGACCGAGGCGGTGGCTCTGGCCGTGGCGGGCCAGTTGGGTGCCGACGCGCAGGCCAATGTCGCGGTGATCCGCGTGGCACTGCGTGAGGCGGCCGCCGCGCTGACTGCGAACAACCCGGTCGCCGACCTGAAGAAGCACCTGCTGCAATGGGCCACCGACGCCGACATCGTGCTCGACCTGCACTGCGACCAGCAGGCCGCGCTGCACCTCTACGGCCTGACGCCGCAGGCCGATGTGCTGGCCGAGTTGGGCGCGCTGATGGGCGCCGAGGCTCTGCTGCTGGCCACCGAGTCGGGTGATTCGCCATTCGACGAAGCCTGCAGCCGGCCGTGGTTCGAACTGCAGCGCCGCCACCCGCAGCACCCGGTGCCGCTGGCCTGTTTCAGCACCACGGT
>JANPHI010000118.1:0-12787 GCA_031424355.1 Betaproteobacteria bacterium | reverse complement strand
GCCGCGCACCACCCGCGCGCAGAGCATGGACGTGCTGTCCAGCCAGGCCAACATCGCCGGCTACAAGGCCGTGATGATGGCCGCCGACAAATACCAGCGCCTGTTCCCGATGCTGATGACGGCCGCCGGCACCATCAAGGCAGCGCGCATCGTGATCCTGGGCGTGGGCGTGGCGGGCTTGCAGGCCATCGCCACGGCCAAGCGCCTGGGCGCGGTGATCGAGGCGTCCGACGTGCGGCCTTCGGTGAAAGAGCAGGTCGAATCGCTGGGCGCCAAGTTCATCGACGTGGCCTACGAGACCGATGAAGAGAAGGAAGCCGCCGTGGGCGTGGGCGGTTACGCCAAGCCCATGCCGCAAAGCTGGATGGACCGCCAGAAGGTCGAAGTGGCCAAGAAGGTGGCCCTGGCCGACATCGTGATCAGCACCGCGCTGATCCCGGGCCGCGCCGCGCCGGTGCTGATCACCGAAGAGATGGTGAAGAGCATGAAGCCGGGCTCGGTGATCGTCGACATGGCCGCACCGGCCGGTGGCAACTGCCCGCTGACGGAAGCCGGCAAGACCGTCGTGAAGCACGGCGTCACACTGATCGGGGAGACCAACATCCCGGCGCTGGTGGCGGCCGATTCGTCCAGCCTCTACGCGCGCAACGTACTCGACTTCTTGAAGCTGGTGCTACCGAAAGACAGCGGCTTCGTCGTGCCGCTGGACGACGACATCGTGGTCGCCTGCCTGATGACCCAGAACGGTGAAGTGAAGAGAAAGTAAGCCATGGACATCGTCAGCCCCACCATCACCAACCTCATCATCTTCGTGCTGGCCATCTACGTGGGCTACCACGTGGTCTGGACCGTCACGCCCGCGCTGCACACCCCGCTGATGGCGGTGACGAATGCGATCAGCGCCATCGTCATCGTCGGCGCCATGCTGGCCGCTGCGCTCACCGAAACACCCTTGGGCAAGACCATGGGCGTGATGGCCGTGGCCCTGGCGGCGGTGAATGTCTTCGGCGGCTTCCTGGTCACGCGGCGCATGCTGGAAATGTTCAAGAAGAAGGACAAGAAGCCCGCCACCCCTGCCTCGAAGGAGGGCGCGAAATGAGTGCTGCATCCAAGTCGCAACTGAAGCCCCAGCTCTGGCTGCCGGTGACGGTGTTCCTGGCTGTTTCCATCCCCACGGTCTGGCTGCTGGAAGCGGCGGGCGTGGGCAGCGACTACCGCGTCTGGCTGGCCATCGCGGCCGGCGCGCTGGCCACCGGCTACACGCAGTCGCGGCTGAGCGCGAAAGCCGAAGAAGCCGCTGCGCAAGCCGGAGAGCAAGCATGAGCCTGAACCTCGTCACCCTGCTCTACCTGGTCGCCAGCGTCTGCTTCATCCAGGCGCTGAAGGGCTTGAGCCACCCCACCACGTCGATACGCGGCAACCTGTTCGGCATGGTCGGCATGACCATCGCCGTGCTGACCACGGCGGCGCTGATCGTCAAGCTGTCGGGCGAAATGGGCCAGACCCGCGCACAGGGCATGGTCTGGGTCGTCGTCGGTCTGGTCGTCGGCGGCGGCGTGGGCTCGGTCATGGCCAAGCGCGTCGAGATGACCAAGATGCCCGAACTGGTGGCCTTCTTCCACAGCATGATCGGCCTGGCGGCCGTCTTCATCGCGGTGGCGGCCGTCGTCGAACCCTGGGCTTTCTCGATCACCACCAAGGGCGGCGAAATCCCGGGCGGCAACCGCATCGAACTGGCCCTGGGCGCCTTCATCGGCGCGGTCACCTTCACCGGTTCGGTCATCGCCTTCGGCAAGCTCAGCGGCCAGTACAAGTTCCGCCTGTTCCAGGGCGCGCCGGTCACCTTCAAGGGCCAGCACAAGGTGAACCTGGTGCTCGGCCTGCTGGCGCTGTGGGCCTGCGCGGTGTTCTTCCACACCGGCTACCAGCACGCCTTCGTCATCGTCATCCTGCTGGGGCTGGTGCTGGGCGTGACGCTGATCATCCCCATCGGTGGCGCCGACATGCCGGTCGTCGTGTCGATGCTGAACAGCTATTCGGGCTGGGCGGCGGCGGGCATCGGCTTCAGCCTGAACAACGCGATGCTGATCATTGCCGGCAGCCTGGTGGGCAGCTCGGGGGCCATCCTGAGCTACATCATGTGCAAGGCCATGAACCGCTCGTTCTTCAACGTCATCGGCGGTGGTTTCGGCGGTGAAGCGGGCCCGGCCGCAGCCGCCGGCAGCGCGCCCAAGCGCAACGTGAAGAGCGGCAGCGCCGACGACGCGGCCTTCGTGCTGGGCAACGCGGAAACCGTGGTCATCGTGCCGGGGTATGGGCTTGCAGTCGCCAGAGCCCAGCACGCGGTGAAGGAATTGGCCGCCAAGCTGACGGCCAAGGGCATCAGCGTGAAGTACGCCATCCACCCGGTGGCCGGCCGCATGCCCGGCCACATGAACGTGCTGCTGGCCGAGGCCGAGGTGCCCTACGACCAGGTCTTCGAGATGGAAGACATCAACGGCGAATTCGGCCAGGTGGACGTGGCCATCATCCTGGGCGCCAACGACGTGGTGAACCCGGCGGCGCACGTCAAGGGCAGCGCCATCTACGGCATGCCCATCCTGGAGGCCTACAAGGCCAAGACCATCATCGTGAACAAGCGGTCGATGGCCAGCGGCTACGCCGGCTTGGACAACGAACTGTTCTACATGGACAAGACCATGATGGTCTTCGGCGACGCCAAGAAGGTGGTCGAGGACATGGTCAAGGCTGTCGAATAAGACCCGCAGCGCGGAAAAGGAAACGGGGCCCGCGGGCCCCGTTTTTCTTGGCGGGTGCCGCCGCTCAGCGCTGGCGCCGCCGTGACGCCACCAGCAGGGCCGCCAGGCCGCCCGCCATCAGCGCCCAGGCCGCCGGCTCGGGCACGGCCACCGCCAGGCCGCCGTACTGCACGTGCGCGCCGCCCCAGTTGGCCAGCGTGCCGCCGTCGATGAACAGGTTGGACGACGCCGCCACGGTGTTGCCGGTCAGCGCGAAGCCGGTCAGCGTGCCGTCGAAATGGCTGGCGACGAACATCTCGTCGCCGCTGGGGCTGAAGGCCATCGAGATGGCGCCGTTGACGTTGGCCACCTTGGCCGATGAGACGGGGTTGCCGTTGACGTCCAGCGTGACCCGGTAGACGCCACCGCCAGCGCCGCTGACGTTGGAACCCACATCGGCCAGCCACAGGCTGCCACCGAAGAAGGCACCGTAGTGCAAGAGCGTGGCGCCCGACACGTTGAAGCTGCCCAACAGGGCGCCGCTGCCGATGTCGAAAGTCTGCAGCGCGCCCGAGCCAGCGGTGCTGTACAGCAGGCTGCCGCTGGTGATGGCGCCGCGCTGCGGGCCGCTGGCGAAGTTCACCGTGGAAGGCGTGCTGACCGCCGGGTAGAGCTTGCCGCCCGCAATCAGGCTGGAAACGATGAGGTCACCGCTGGCCGTCAAGGCCATCTGGTGGGGTCCGGTGTCGATGCCGGCCAGCGCCACGGTGGCCGGGTTGGGCACGCCGCCGGTGAAGGTGACCTGCGACACCGCACCCGCACCGACGTTGAAGCCGCGGTCAGCGATCAGCAGGCTGCCGGTGGGTGTGACGAGGACCGACGACGGGTCGTTCAGCGACGCGGCGGCGATGGTCGCGCCCAGGCTCACATTGCCCGGCGCGTAGCCCAGGCCGTCGAACACATAGGAGCGCACGCCACCCTTTTGCTGGCTGTTGAACTGTGCGGTGCCGCCGGCGGGGGTTTCGGTCACCCACAGGGTGAAGGGCGCGGGCAGCACCACATCGGCGGCTTGGGCGGCCCCGATCACCAGGGCGCCGGCGACCCCCAGGGCCCGACGCAAACAGGACCAGGCAGGCAGAGAGGGCAAACGTTTCATCACCGGTACTCCTGGCGTCCGACGTGGCGCCACCTGCCGGGCAGTGTGCGCCGGTGGCGTTAGCAGAACGCTAAATTTCCGCGCCGCTGACACCCCGCAACCGAGGGATGCAGGGCAGCAGGGATACTGCGGCCCGTGCCATGACCACCAGGACGCACCCGTGCCGACCGCCTCCAGCCCCGACCTGCGACTGCCCACCATCCGCGCTTTGCGCACGGCGCTGAACGCGCCCGACGCGGTCCCCGGCGGCCACGCGGCCCTGATCGACCGCGTGCTGGCCGGCGCCACCACACCGGCCGCTGCGCACGTCTACACCGCCCTGTTCAGCGACAGCGCACGCGCCGCCGCCCAAGCGGCCGACCGCGCGCAGGCCACCGGCCAGCCGATGGGGGCGCTGGCCGGCCTGCCGGTGTCGGTGAAAGACCTGTACGACATCGCTGGCCGCACGACGATGGCCGGGTCGGTGCTGCGCGCCGGCGCACCCGCCGCCTTCGCCGACGCCCCCGCCGTGGCGCGGCTGCGCGCGGCCGGCGCAGCCGTCACCGGCCTGACCAACATGAGCGAGTTCGCCTTCTCGGGCGTCGGCATCAACCCGCACCACGGCACGCCGCGCAACCCGGCCGATGGCGCGGTGGCGCGCGTGCCGGGTGGCTCGTCGTCGGGCGCAGCCGTGTCGGTGGTGCTGGGGCAGGCCGTCGCCGGGCTGGGCTCGGACACCGGCGGCTCCATCCGCGTGCCGGCCGCCTTGTGCGGCCTGGTCGGTTTCAAGAACACGCAAGCGCGCACGCCCACCGCCGGGGCCTTTCCGCTGAGCTTCACGCTGGACACCGTCTGTTCGATGTCGCGCTGCGTGGACGACTGCCTGATCGTCGACGGCGTGCTGGCCGGCGCGCCACTGGCGGTTACCGCACGCAGCGTGCGCGGCCTGCGCCTGGCGCTGCCGCAGACGCTGCTGCTGGACGCGCTGGAACCGGCGGTGGCCACGGCCTTCGAACGCGCCTTGACGCGGCTGTCGGCAGCCGGCGCGCAGATCGTCGCGCTGCCCCTGGCCGAGCTGAACGAGATCACGCAGATCAACGCACCCGGCGGTTTTTCGGCCGTCGAAGCCTACGCCACGCACCGCGAGGCGATGCGCACCCAGCGCGACCGCTTCGACCCGCGCGTGGCCCTGCGCATCGCGCTGGGCGAAGGCGTGAGCGCGGCCGACTACATCAACATGGTGCAGCGCCGGCGCGACTGGATGAACCGCGTCAACGCGCGCCTGGCCGGCTTCGACGCGCTGATCTGCCCGACCACGCCCATCACCGCGCCGGTCATCGCCGACCTGGTGGCCAGCGGCCCCGAGAGCGACGCGGCCTTCTTCAAGGCCAACGGCCTGCTGCTGCGCAACACCTTCCCCATCAATTTCCTCGACGGCTGTGCCTTCAGCCTGCCCTGCCACGAAGCCGGCAGCCTGCCGGTGGGCCTGATGCTGTCGGCACCCGCCGGCCACGACGCGGCGCTGGCCGGCGTGGCGCTGGCGGTGGAATCGCTGCTGCAAGCGCCGTGACGATGCGGCTCTTCGTCGACCTGCCGCTGGCCAGCGGTGTCGATCTGTCGCTGCCGCCGGGCGCCGCGCGCCATGCGCAGGTGCGGCGGGTGCAGCCGGGCGACACGCTGGCGCTGTTCGACGGACAGGGCTGCGACTGGCCGGCCGAGGTGCTGGCCGTGGGCCGCAGTGAAGTGCGGGTGCGCGTCGGCCTGCCCGTGGCGGTGGACACCGAACTGCCGCTGCACGTCACCGTGGCGCTGGGCATGCCGGCCAACGAACGCATGGACGCGGTGGTGGAAAAGGCCACCGAACTGGGCGTGGCCTGCATCCAGCCACTGCACACCGAACGCTCGGTGCTGCGCTTGACGGGCGAGCGTGCCGAGAAGAAACGCCTGCACTGGCAGGCCGTGGCCGAGGCGGCCTGCGAGCAGTGCGGGCGCGCGCGCGTGCCCGTGGTGGCGCCGGTGCGGGCGGTGGGCGAGTGGCTGTCCAGCCTGGCCGGCGCGGGCAGCGCAGACAGCGCAGACAGCGCCAGCCTGCGCCTGCTGCTGAGCCTGCAGGCCGACGCACAGCCGCTGCCGCAGCGCCTCACCGCGCACCCGCCGCAGCCGGCCGCGCGGCGCGTGGTCACGCTGAACGGTCCCGAAGGCGGCCTGACGCCCGACGAGGAAACCGCCGCCCGCCGCGCCGGCTTTCTGCCCACCACGATGGGCCCCCGCGTGCTGCGCGCCGACACCGCGCCGCTGGCCGCGCTGGCCGCATTGAGCTGGCTGGGCCGGCCCGGCTGAAGCTGCCGGTCGGGCGTCCGGCCGCACCCCGCAGCCCTGGCCGAATTGCGGGTTGACAGCGCACCCGCCTCGGGCACAGTTGCCCCTCACATCAACAGGAGTGCAGCATGGGTTTGCTGGATACGGTCATCGGTGCCTTGGGCCAGGGTCAGGGCGGCGGCGGGGGGCAGGGCGAGCTGCTGAACATGGTCATCGGCATGCTGGGCCAGGGTGGCGGTGGTGTCAGCGGCGGTAGTGGCGGTCTGGGCGGCATCGGCGGGTTGGCCGGCCTGGTCGAGAAGTTCCACCAGGGCGGGTTGGGCGAAGTCGCCAATTCCTGGGTCGGCACCGGCCAGAACCTGCCGGTCTCGCCCGATCAGCTGGGCGGCGTGCTGGGCAACGACACCATCGCCGCCATGGCCGGCAAGCTGGGCCTGAACCAGGGCGACCTGCTGGGCCAGCTGTCGCAGATGCTGCCGCAGGTGGTGGACAAACTCACCCCCAACGGCCAGTTGCCGCAAGCCGGCGGTGCGGGCGGCCTGGGCGACCTGGCCGGCATGCTGGGCGGGCTGCTGAACCCGCGCTGAGCGGGCACTGAACGCGGCGCTGCAGCCCGCTGGCGTGGGCCGGCGGCGGCGCAGCCGTTCAACCCAGCGCCACCGCCGGCGCGCCGCCCGCGTGCACCGAGAGCAGGTCCACAACGACGCGGTTGCAGGGCGTGGGCACGCCCAGGCGCCCGCCGCGCGCCACCACGTCACCGCTGAGCCACGGCAGCTCCAGCCGCGCGCCGCGCTGCAGGTCGTGGTGCATGGAAGCCGTCATCGTGGCCGGCAGGCCGTCGGCAAAGGCCAGGCGTTGCGCAGCGAAATCGGCCGGCAGGTCCACGCCCTCGGCACGCGCCACCTGCACCACCTCGTCCATCAGGTCGTGCAGCAGCGCCCGCGAACGCGGCTGGCTGCGGATGACGCCGATGGGCACGCGCGCCGCCGTGGTGGTGGCCGACAGGCCGACCAGGAAGACGAACTTCTCCCACTGCGCGCGGCGGATCTGGTCGCTCAATTCGGCCGTGATGCCGGCGTGCTGGCAGGCCTGCGCAAAGGCCTGCAGGCGCGGGCTGCGGGTGCCGTCGAATTCACCGAAGACCAGCCTCTGCATGGTGCCGGTGTGGCGGATGACGCCCGGCTCGGCAATGCCGGCCGCGATGTAGCAGACCCCGCCGGCCACCGCGCCGTCGCCCAGCACGGCACGCAGCATGTCGTCTTTCACCACGCCGTTCTGGAAGGAGATGACGGCCGTCTGCGGCCCGACCAGTGGGCGGATGCTGGCGGCGGCGGCTTCGGTGTCCCACAGCTTCACGCCGAACAGCACCAGATCGGCGCTGGCAGCGTCGGCAGGGCGGTCGGTGACTTGCGGGTGCGCAATGTGGATGTCGCCCAACGGGCTCAGCACGCGCAGGCCCTTGGCGCGCAGCGCCGCCCCGTGCGCGCCGCGCGCGACGAAGGTGACATCGCAGCCGGCCTGCGCCAGCCGCGCACCGAAGTAGCCGCCGACGCCGCCGCTGCCCATGATGGTGATGCGCATGAATATCCCTTCGGTACGCCCTGGAACCGGTGGGCAGTCTAGCCCGCAGGCTTCAGTGTCACCCCCTCGACTGCGGGGCCCGTGAGCCGTTTCCCAGCTGCACTGCTGCGTAGGCCATCGACCGTCCACTTCCTCAGAGGCATCCCATGCTGCAATTCCCCCCATTCCGCGCCGGCCTGTGCGCCGCCGTCCTCTGCGCTGCCACCAGCTGGGCGGGGGCTGCCACGGTCTCGACCTTCAACACACTCGCGTCCTTCCAGGCCAGCACTGGCGCCACCGCCGCCACAGGGGCCTTGCCCACCGGCGGTTCGAGCTTCAGCAGCAGCACCGTGGGCAGCGTGACCTTCTCGGCGCCGAATGCGCAATTCGTCAACTGGTCGACGCTGCTGTCGGCCGTGCAAACGGGTGGCGTGCTGGTCGTCAGCCAAGGCGCCGGCGACGTCGGGGGCGTGATCAACGACGGCATCAACGCCCAGTTTGCCGCGCCGGTGTTTTCGGCGGGTTTTGCCTTTCACGAACCGGGCAGCAGCACGGCTGTCTTCGACGGCTGCAACACCACCTGCATCAATTCGCAATGGTCGCTGCGCCTGATGAGTGGAGCCACCCTGGTGGCGGCGGTGCCGTGGACCTTTCCCAAGGACCAGGCCACCTTCGTCGGCGTGTGGTCGGACACGGCCTTCAACCGGCTGGAGATCCGCGAAACCGTGGGCACCGACGACAACGAGTTCTACGGCCAGTTCTACACCGGGCTGGCGGCGGCGGTGCCCGAACCGGGCAGCGCCGCGTTAATGGCCTTGGGCGTGGCCGGCTTGCTGCTCAGGGCGCAGGGCCGCCGGCGCGCTGGGTAGCCAGGCAGGGCGCAGGCCCTGGCGTCAATCCACCTTGCGCCCGAAGCCCGGCGCGATGCGGATGAGAGAGGCCGCCACGAATGAGGGCACGGTGGCCACGCAGGCCCAGATGAAGAAGTTCAGATAGCCCAGCTTGGCCTGCAGCCAGCCGGCCCACATGCCGGGCAGCATCATGCCCAGCGCCATGAAGCCGGTGCACAGCGCGTAGTGCGCGGTCTTGTGCGGGTTCGATCCATCAACGCCGCCAGCCACCATCAGCAGGTAGACCATGTAGGCGGTGAAGCCGAAGCCGTAGCCGAACTGCTCCAGTGCAATGCCCGCGCTGATCAGCGGCAGGCTGGTCGGCTGCCACAGCGCCAGCGCCACGAACACCGTGTTGGGCAGGTGCATGCACAGCATCAGCGGCCACAGCAATTTCTTCAACCCGCCCTTGGAAATGACCCAGCCGCCCAGCAGGCCGCCCAGCGTCAGCGCGGTCACGCCCACAGTGCCGTAGGCGATGCCGACATCGGTGGTCTTCAGCCCCAGCCCGCCCGCGCTGACCGGATCCAGCATGAAGGGCGTGACCAGCTTCAGCAGTTGCGCTTCAGCGAAGCGGTAGAGCAGCAAAAAGCCCAGGATGCGGACGATCTCGGGCTTGGCGAAGAAGGCCTTGAAGACCTGCAGGAAGTCGCGCCAGAAGTGGTCACCACGCGGCACCGCGTGGTCACCGGCGGGCTTGGGCAGTGCCCACTGGTGCCAGGCCGCCAGCGCGATGAAGAAGGCGGCCATCACGCCGAACACCCAGGCCCAGGCCAGCGCCGGCGAGCCCAGCTTCTCGGTCAGCCGCCCGGCCAGGTAAACCAGCCCGCCCTGGCCGGCAATCATGGCCATCCGGTAGCAGGTGCTGCGCACGCCGACGAAGGCCGCCTGCGTGCCGGGCGGCAGGGCCAGCATGTAAAAACCGTCGGCCGCGATGTCGTGGGTGGCCGAAGCGAAAGCCATCAGCCAGAAGACGACCAGCGTGGTCTGCAGGAAACCCGGGGCCGGCACGGCCAGCGCCACCCCGGCCAGCGCCGCGCCGATGAGAAACTGCAAGGCCACGATCCAGCGCCGCTTGGTGCCCAGCAGATCCACCAGCGGGCCCCACAGCGGCTTGATGACCCAGGGCAGGTAGAGCCAGCTGGTCAGCAGCGCGATGTCGGTGTTGGAAACGCCCAGGTTCTTGTACAGGACGACGGCCAGCGTCATCACCACCACATAGGGCAGGCCCTGGCCGAAATACAGCGTCGGCACCCAGCGCCAGGGTGTCACGCCAGCAGGCCGGGCGGGTGGGATCGGTGGGGCAGCGGCTTGAGCGGCTGGAGCGGGCGGGTTCGGGGCAGACGGCGTCACGCCGCGATGTTCACACGGAACGCAGCACGGTCCCGGTCGGCGGCGCGGACGCGACCGACACCATGGGCGCAGCCGGCACCGGGTCGGCGGGTGTGCCCGCAGGTGCATCAACGGGTGCGCCGGACGCGCCCACCGGCGCCTCGGGCGCGGCCGTCGTCGGCACGGCCGCCAGCACCGGCACTTCGGCCGTCAGCGTCATCAGGATGTCGGCGTACCAGGCGCAGTTCAGGCCCAGCGACTCGTCCAGCTTCAGGTCGCGCGTGCCCACGTCCATGCGCGACGAGTGCACGCCCAGCAGCTTCCACGGCAGCGTGCCGTTGAAGCCGGGCGCCCGCATCACCACCGGTGCACCGCTGGTGCCCCGGTGGGTGCGGGCATCCGTCAGGAAGTAGCCCATGCCCTGGAAGCGCAGCCCGAAGGACGAAGCGATGGCCGCCTGGCGAACCACCGGCAGGTGGTGCAGACCGTCGTGAAAGCCCAGCGGGAAACCGACGATGAGCAGCGAGGAGCCCACCTCCACGTCGTGCAGCTGGCCCTGCAGGTGTTCGGGCGTGAAGCACTCCAGGCACACACCGTCGGGCAGCGCGGTGCGGTCGATTTCCAGCACGGCCACGTCGATCTCGCCGCCCGCGTCACGGCCCTGGCGCCAGATGCTCTTGCCGTCGCGGTAGAGCAGCACCGACAGGCCGGTGGACTGCGTCAGGTTGCCGGCGTCGGTGTGCAGTTCGATCTCGATGCGGCTGGGAAAGTGCTTGCTCGGCTTGTCGATGACGACATGCCGGCTGGTCACCAGGAACAGGCGTTCATCGCGCGCGAAGAAGAAGCCGCTGGCGCCGGTCAACACGCGGTCGCCGTCGAAGGTGGACACGCGCGTGGTGGTCAACAGCAGAGGTTCGATCATGGCCAACTGTAGCGGGCAGACCGGGTGTGGTGTCGGTGCTGTGGCGCACACCGGCGGCGCCGGGAGCGCGTTTTTCCGTATGGGTGGCAAGTGGCTTTGTCGCAACACTGTGACGCGCTGTGACCCTAGGATCGACCTTTACCCGACCACGCCTGGAGAGAACCCCATGACGAAACTGAAAACCCTCGTTGGCAGCCTGGCGCTGCTCGGTTTGGCCTCGCATGCCCAGGCGCAGTCGTCAGCGCCCCAGCGCATTGAAATCACCGGCTCCAGCATCAAGCGCATCGCCGTCGAAGGCGCGCTGCCGCTGCAGGTCATCAGCCGCACCGAACTCGACCAGCAGGGCATCGTCAATGCCGAACAGCTGATCGCCACGCTGACCATCAACGGCAACGGCATGGACAACCTGGCCAGCAATTCCGACGTGGTGGCGGGCCAGGCGCGCGGTAACAACGGCAGCACCAGCGCCAACCTGCGCAACCAGGGCGCCAACGCCACGCTGATCCTGCTGAACGGCCGCCGCGTGGCTTCGCACGGCGTGAACGGTGGCGTGGTCGACCTGAACCAGATCCCGATGGCCGCCGTCGAACGCGTCGAAATCCTGAAAGACGGCGCTTCGTCGATCTACGGCACCGACGCCGTCGGCGGCGTCATCAACTTCATCCTGCGCAGCAATTTCACCGGCCTGCGCGCGGCGGCTTCGGCCGACATCCCGCAGCAAAGCGGCGGCCAGGTCTACCGCGCTTCGCTGGCCGGCGGTCTGGGCAACCTGGACACCGAGGGCTACAACCTGCTGGCCACGCTGTCGGTCACCGACGCCAAGGCGCTGAACGGCAGCCAGCGCGATTTCGTCAACACCTTCCAGGCCGACCGCGGCCTGTCACCCGACACGCGCGGCACACCCTATGCCACGCTGTTCATGGCCAACACGGGCACGGCCACGATCAAGAACGTGCTGACCCGTCCGGGCCAGACCAGCAACGGCGTGGGCCCGCTGTACAACGGGGCCACCATCACCAACGTCAACACGCTGGATCTGCCGGGTCAGGCTGGCTGCGCGACGCAGCCGGGCATGGGGCCTTACGCCGAACTGCTGTGGAACAGCGCGACGGCGGCCCCGGCTTCGCAATTCGGCTGCGCCTACGACACCGGCCGTGCCGTGGTGATCCAGCAGCCCGTGAAAAACACCAACCTCGTCACCCGCGGCAATTTCAAGGTGGCCAGCACGACCTTCACCGCCGAATACCTGTTCGGCCGTTCGGAATCGGCCAAGCGGTTCTCGGAAAACCAGATCAGTTCGGCCTCGTCCACCTCGACGATCCTGCTGCCCAACCTCACCACCGCCGTCAACCCCTTCCGCAATCTGGCCTACCCCAGCACCGGCGCCGGCTACGCCCGCGTTTTCAACGCGCTGACCGCCACCTTTCCTGAACTGGCGGTGAACAACGGCGCGCCGATGACCTTCCGCTGGCGCTGCATGGCCTGCGGCCAGCGTGAATACAAGACCACCACCGACACCAGCCGCTTCCTGCTGTCGGCCGACGGCAGCCTGCCCTTCCTGGCCGACTGGGACTACCGCGTCGGCGTGTCGCGCGCATCCAGCAAGAGCAAGTCCTTGCTGGGCAGCGGCTATCACAACTACGTCGGCCTGGCCAACCTGATCAACACCGGCGTGCTCAACCCCTTCCTGCTGGCCGGTGAACAGCAAAGTGCGGCCGCCATGGCCGGGCTGGAAGCCATCTCGGCACGCGGCACCTCGCTGTACGGCGGTGAATACACCACCGACCAGGTCGATGCCAAGGCCTCGGGTCAGGTCATGAAGCTGCCGGCCGGTGACGTGCTGGCTGCCGTGGGCGTCGACTTCCGCCAGGAAAAGTACAAATTCAACGGC
>JANPHI010000117.1:0-24615 GCA_031424355.1 Betaproteobacteria bacterium | reverse complement strand
TGGCGCTGCAGAACCTGTGGGGCAGCTATTTCTCGCGCATCGAAGGCGGCACGGCGATGCGCAAGCCTTTCCGGCGCGGGCTGTTCAGCGCGGTGGGCCTGGTGGTGGGCGAGCCGCTGGCGCCTGCAGAGGTGGCATTGGACGGCCTGCGAACCCGCGTGCAGGCGCTGCTGGCCGCCTGAAAACCCGGTTCTGCCGACGGCGTCACGAACAAGGCGCTTGCCCAAAAGACTGTATGAACATACAGTCTTTGCGTGGACCTTTTCTCTTCGATCACCAGCCCGACCGCAATGGCGCTGCCTGCCCAGGCACCGCCATTGCGGCCCGCACGCGCGGCGGTTGAAGGTCTGCGCTCGGCGCCTCAGGATCCGCACCCGGCGCACGTTGCGCTGGAAGACCGGCGCCCGGCGCGCCCCGCGCCTGAAGACCTGCACCCCGCGCTGTGGCGCGCGCACCAGCTGGGCCGCCCCAGCAACGCCCAGCAGGGCGTGGTGGCCAGCGGCTACGCCGAACTCGACGCCCAGCTGCCCGGCGGCGGTTGGCCCGCCCGCGTGCTGACCGAGCTGCTGCTGCCGCATGCCGGTGTCGGTGAACTGCGCCTGCTGGCCCCGGCCTTGGCCGAACTGCAGCGCCAGCAGCGCAGCCTGATGTGGTTCGACCCGCCCGCCGCGCCTTGCGCCTGGGCGCTGGGGGCCTTGGGCATCGACGTGCGGCAGCTGGTGGTGGTGCACAGCCGGGGCGGGCAGGCCGACGCGGCCGGGCCGACCGGATACAGGCCCGGCCCCAAAGGCCGCGCCCGCGCGCGGCTGCCCGCCGCCGATGTGTTGTGGGCGCTGGAACAGGCGCTGAAAAGCGGTCACCTGGGCGCTGCGCTGGCCTGGTTGCCGGCCCGCCTGCCGGCCGACGCGCTGCGCCGCCTGCAACTGGCCGCGCAGGCCCACGACGGCCCGGTCTTCCTGCTGCGCGACGCTGAAATGCGCAGCCGCCCCAGCGCCGCGCCGCTACGCCTGTTGCTGGGCAGCGCCGGGGCCGATAGCCTGCGCGTGGTCTTGCTGAAGCGGCGCGGCCCGCCGCTGGCCCAGGCGCTGAACCTGGCCCTGGCGCCCGTGCTGTCGGCCACGGCGCTGGCGCGGGCCGGGCCGCTGCGGCTACCGTCGGTGGCCGGCGCTGCGCCAGCGGCCGCCCCGCTGCGGCGCGCCTTGCCGCTGTGACGGTCTTGCGGTCTGGCCGCTGATCCGCCAGCCTCCCGCCTTCTGCCCCGTTCATCCCGTTCCACCCGACCGAAAGCCACCCCATGCCCCAGCACCAGATCACCGGCACCTTCAGCGTCAGCATGCAGCCGCAGCCCTGGCCCGATGCCGAAGCGCCCGGCATCACCGTGGGCCGTTTGCTGCTGAGCAAGCAGTACCAGGGCGACCTGCAGGCCACGGCCCAGGGCCAGATGCTCAGCGCCATGACGGGCGTGAAGGGCTCGGCCGGCTACGTGGCCATCGAGGTCGTCACCGGCACGCTGCTGGGCCGGGCCGGCAGCTTCGCGCTGCAGCACCGCGGCGTGATGGACCGCGGCACGCCCACGCTCAGCGTCACCGTGGTGCCCGACTCCGGCAGCGGCGAACTGGCCGGGCTGGTCGGCACGCTGGGCATCCGCATCGAAGGCGGCCAGCACTTCTACGACTTCGATTGCACGCTGCCGTGATGCGGTGCCGCTGCCGCTTTCACCGCGATCGCCCCCGCCCCCGCCATGCTCTGGCTCGCCCTGCATTTGCCGCTGCTGCCGCTGGAGTCCTTCTGCGCCACGCTGACGCCTGAGCAGCGCGAACGCCCGGCGCTGCTGCTGACGGAACACCGCGTCAGCCACGTCAACGCGCCAGCAGCCGAACGCGGCATACGCCCCGGCATGAAGCGCGCCACGGCGATGGCGCTGGCCGGCGATTTGCTGATCGCCGAGTCGGACGCGGCGCGCGATGCCGCCGCGCTGCAGGCCGTGGCCCACGTCGCGCTGGCCTGCACGCCGGCCGTCACGCTGCACGACGAACAGACCGTGCTGCTCGATGTGCAGGCCAGCCTGCGCCTGTTCCGTGGTTTGCCGGCGCTGTGGCAGCGCCTGCTGGCCAGCGTGGCCCCGCTGGGCCACCGCGTGCACAGCGCGGCCGCGCCCACGGCGCTGGGGGCGGCGCTGCTGGCGCGCTGGCAGCCCGGCGGGCCGCCGGTGTCGGCTGCATCGCCAGCCCCATCGTCAGCAGCAGCTGCCGTCGCTGGCGGATCAGCTGGGTGGGCCCCGCCCGGCCCGCACGCCGCCACGTTGCGCGCGCTGCAAGACCGCCTGGACAGCGCCCCCGTGTGGCTGCTCGGCCCCGGCCGCGAACACTGGGACGCGCTGCAGGGCATGGGCCTGCACACCCTGAGCGACCTGCGCCAGCTGCCGCGCACCGGCCTGGCGCGGCGCTTCGGCGAAGGGCTGATGGGCGACCTCGACCGCGCCCTGGGCCTGCAGCCCGACCCGCGCGTGTGGGTGCTGCTGCCGGCCGTCTTCGAAAGCCGGCTTGAGCTGTACGCCCGCGCCGAGACCACCGACCAGGTGCTGGCCGGCGCCGCCGTGCTGCTGGCCCGGCTGGTGGCCTGGGCGCAGGCGCGCCAGGTGCGCATCGCCTGCTTCACGCTGGCCATGCAGCACGAAGACCACCGCCATGCGGCGGTGCCGGCCAGCGAGTTGCGCATCGAACTGGCCGAACCGGCGCTGGACGCCGGCCACCTGCAACTGCTGCTGCGCGAACGCCTGGGCCGCGTGGACATGGTGGCGCCCACGCTGGAACTGCGCCTGCACTGCCGCCACACCGTGGCCGCGCCGGCGCCCAACGGCGAACTCTTCCCCACCCACAGCAGCCAGGCCGAGGGCCTGACCCGTTTGCTCGAACGCCTGCGCGCCCGCCTGGGCGATGACCAGGTGCAGCGCCTGGAAGCCGTGGCCGACCACCGCCCGGAATGCGCCAGCCGCAGCGTGCCGGCCCACGGCGCCATCGGGCGGCACACGCTCGGCATGCTGGGTGTGTCCGGCACGCCGGGCCTATCGGACACACCGGGCATGCCGGGCATGCCGGGCACGCCGGGCACGCCGCGCGCGGGGCTGTCCCCGCTGCCGCTGCACCGCCCCACCTGGCTGCTGCCCGAACCGCTGCCGCTGGCCGCGCGCGGCGCGCTGCCGCTGCTGCAGGGCCGGCCGCTGCGGCTGCTGAGCGGCCCCGAGCGCATCGAATCCGGTTGGTGGGACAGCCAGCCCGTGGCGCGCGATTACTTCATCGCGCAGACCGACGACGGCTCGCTGGTCTGGGTCTACCGCGCCCGCGTGCCGGGGGTGCCGGGCGATGTCGACTGGCACCTGCAGGGGCGCTTTGCCTGAGGTGCCCCGGCCGTGCCGCCGGCCCGCCACCGGATACTCGCGGACTTGATGAACACCACCTCGAATCGGCTGACGCGCGAATTCCAGCGGCTCTACGGCCCCCCCGACGCCGTGCCGCCGGGCCCACAGGCTGGCGTGCGCACCCTGGTGCTGGAAGTGGCGCGGCCGGCCGAATGGCGGCCGCTGGCGGCGGTGTGGAAGGGCGTGCAGGCCGACCTGGGCCTGCCGGCACCGGCCATTGCCGCCAACGGTGTCGACGGCCTGCAGCTGTGGTTCTCGCTGGCCGAGCCGCTGGACGCCGGGCAGGCCCATCATTTTCTGGATGCCTTGCGCCTGTGCTACCTGGCCGACGTGCCGCTGCACCGCGTGGCGCTGACGGCCGCGACGGTGCCACCGGCGCTGCCCGCTCAGCAGCCGACCGGCGGCCGGTGGGCGGTTTTCCTGGCCGCCGACCTGGCGCCGATGTTCGAAGAGTCGCCCTGGCTGGACGGGGCACCCACGGCAGAAGGCCAGGCTGAACTGCTGGGCCGGCTGGACAGCATCCCGGCGGCGCCCTGGGCGGCAGCGCAAGCCCAGTTGGCGGCCTCGTTGCAGTTGCAGGCGCAGGCAGGCTTGCAGCCGTCGCCGCAGCCTCCCTCGCAGTCGGCGCCCAGCGCACCGGCCGAAGCAGCAGGCGCCTCGGCAGGACCGCCAACCGCCAGCCCCGCGCAGGCGGCCGCGCAAGACTTCCTGCTGACGGTGATGCGCGACGAAACCGCCGCGCTGGCGCTGCGCGTCGAGGCTGCCAAGGCCCTGCTGATGGGTGGACCGAGCCGGTAGTGGCCCGGCCGTGGCCAGCGGACCGGCATCAGGAAATAAAGAGGGGCCGAGGCAGCCTGAAAAGCAGCCTAAGCCCGCTCAGAACTTGTAGCCCAGCCCGAAGCTCAGCAGCCCGTCGCCCTGCTTCAGGCCGGGTGCCACCTTCTGGTTCCAGCGCAGCGCGATGCTGCCGTTGAAGGTCCAGCCGTCGGTGATGGTGGTGGTCAGGGTGGCGTCGAAGGTGGCGCGCTGGCCGATGTCGCTGACGCCGGGGTACCAGGCTGCGCGCTGCTTGAAGCTGCTGCCGCTGCCCAGCTTGTGCATCGATTCTTCGCCCAGCAAGACTTCGGGGCCGCGGCGCCGGCTGCCGTCGGTGTAGTCGGTCTGCGCGTAGCCCAGGCCGCCCAGCAGGTCCCAGCGCACGCGCGCGTCGTCGAGCAGCCGCCAGCCGGCGCCGGTGTTCAAGCCCAGCCGCCGCTGCACGCCGCCTGGCCGGTTGGTTTCGCCTTCGGCGCCGCCGAAGGCGTAGAGCGTGTCGCTGAGGTTGAAGTCGTAGCGGCTGCGGCCGCGCAGCAGTTCGGCCGAGCGCGTGCGCACGCCCTTGCTTTCCTCGCTGCCGAAATTGAACAGGCCGTGCAGCGTGATCTCATCGACCTCGCTCGACCGGCTGGCATCGGCCTGCGCCGTCAGGCTGCCGGCGCGGGTGTTGCCCATGCTGGCCGAGCCACCGGCGCTGTAAGCCCCGTGCCACAGGCCATCGGTTTCGGTCAAGGCCCAGGCGTGCGGGCTGCACAGCAGGCCCAGCGCCAGGGCGGCGCCAGCGCAAAGGCATTGCCTTTTCGGGCTCATCGGTCTCGTCGGGTTCATGGCGCGAGCGGTTGGTTGCAGGCCCGGCCAGTCTAGCGACGCCGCCGCCCACCCACGCGCCAGCGCCCGGCGGCGCGCCCGGCCCGTAACATCGCCGCCGGCTGCAACTGAAGCGAGCGTCGTCAACATGGCCCACCCGTCCTTCGAACCCGCCCCGGCGGCAGATCTGCACCGCATCGTGATCGTCGGCGGTGGCGCCGGCGGGCTCGAACTGGCGACGCGCCTGGGCGACACGCTGGGCCGCCAGGGCTTGGCCCACATCACGCTGATCGAGAAGGCCCGTTCGCATTTCTGGAAGCCGCACCTGCACGAGATCGCGGCCGGCAGCATGGACCTGCACGCCCACGCCACCGACTACCTGGCGCAGTCGCACTGGCACGGCTTCCGCTACCGCGTCGGCGAGATGGTGGGCCTGGACCGCGCGCAGCGCCTGGTGCACGTGGGCCCGGTGGTCGACGAGGAAGGCGTGTCCGTCACGCCGGCCTACACGCGCGGTTACGACACGCTGGTCATCGCGGTGGGCAGCAGCACGAACGACTTCGGCACGCCCGGCGTGGCCGAGCACGCCATCGCGCTGGAGACCACCACGCAGGCGCAGCGCTTCCACCGCCGCCTGGTCAACGCCTGCCTGCGCGCCCACATGCAGGACACGCCGCTGCAGCCGCGCCAGTTGCAGGTGGCCATCATCGGCGGCGGGGCCACGGGGGTGGAACTGGCGGCCGAACTGCACAAGGCCACGCGCACGCTGGTGTCCTACAACCTGGAACGCATCGACCCTGAACGCGACATCCGGCTGAACCTGATCGAAGCCGGCCCGCGCATCCTGCCGGCGCTGCCGGAACGCATCGCGGCCTCAGCGACCCAGCTGCTGGAAGGCCTGGGCGTGCGCGTGCGCACGGCGGCGCGGGTGACCGGTGTCACCGCCGAGGGCGTGGTGCTGGCCAGCGGTGAAGTGGTGCCGGCCGAACTGGTGGTGTGGGCCGCCGGCGTCAAGGCGCCCGAATTCCTGCATGAACTGGCCGGGCTGGAGACCAACCGGCTGAACCAGCTGGTCGTCAACCCCACGCTGCAGACCACGCGCGACGAGGCTGTCTTCGCCATCGGCGATTGCGCGGCCGCGCCCTGGCTGGGCCACCAGGGCACGGTGCCGCCGCGCGCCCAGGCGGCGCACCAGCAGGCCTCGCATCTCGTGAAGCAGCTGCGGCGGCGCATCCGGGGGCAGCCGCTGCAGCCCTGGCGCTACCGCGATTTCGGCTCGCTGGTGTCGCTGGGCGAATACTCGACGGTGGGCAACCTGATGGGTTCGCTGGTGGGCGGCAACCTGTGGGTGGAAGGCCTGTTCGCGCGCACCATGTACCTGTCGCTCTACAAGATGCACCAGGTGGCGCTGCACGGCTGGTGGAAGACGACGCTGGGCACCGCCTCGCGCTGGCTGACGCGCAGCACCGAGCCGCGCGTCAAGCTGCACTGAGCGCCCGCCGGCGGCGCCGTTCGTCAGGCGGTGGCTGCGACCAGCGGTGCGGCCGCCACCCGGTCACGGCCGCCGTGCTTGGCCAGGTACAAGGCGCGGTCGGCGCGGGCGATGCCGTCGGCCAGGGTCTCGCCGGTCTGCAGCTGCGCCACACCCAATGAGGCGGTCAGGCGCAAGGTCCGCCCGGCGCCCACCGCCAGGTGCTCGGCGGCCAGCGCCAGCCGCAATTTCTCGGCCACGCCCAGCGCCACCGGCAGGTCTGCGCCGGGCAAGCAGATCACGAATTCCTCGCCGCCCCAACGCGCCACGGTGTCGGTCTGCCGCACCGTGGTCTGCAGCAGGCGGGCCACGCTGCGCAACACCGCGTCACCCGCCGCGTGGCCATGGTCGTCGTTGATGTGCTTGAAGTGGTCGATGTCCAGCATCACCACGCTGACCGCCTGGTCGTGCGCGGTCACGCGCTGCAGTTCCGGGCCGAGCAGGGCGACCGCGTGGCGGTTGGCCAGGCCGGTCAGCGCGTCGCAATTGGCGGCCCGCGCCAGTTCGACGTTGCGCGCGGCGCGCGACAGCACCGCGCCGAACAGGTGGCCCAGGGCGTCGAACACGCCCACGCCCACGTTGTCGAAGTAGCGGTCGACGTCGGCGTACAGCACGAACAGGCCGCTCTGCCCGTCGAGGGACGAGCGCAGCGGCAGGGCCAGCACGCTGCGCACGCCGTGCGCTGCCGCAGCCGCCCGCCACGGGCCGAAGGGCGACAGCGCCGTGACCTTGAACGGTTCCAGCTGCTTGCCGGCCAGCGTGCGAAAGGCCGGGCCCAGTTCGGTCAGCAGGCTGCGCTGGATGCACAGCGTGTGCGCATAGGCCGCCGCCGAACCGGCCATCACCTGGGGCCGGATCGTGGGCGTGGTGCTCGGGCCGAACCAGGTCCAGGCCAGCACGATGTGGGGCGCCAGCGCGGTCAGCGTCTGGCAATGGCGCGCGATGGCCGTCTGCGCGTCGTCGTCCGACGCGACCAGGCGGGCCGCGCTGCGCAGCACGGCCTCACTCAACTGGCGTTGTTCGGCTTGCACGTCGAAGGACGGCGCAGCCCGCGACCTCAGGAAGGACAACATCGGCATACACCGGCCTTATCGGACGCCGGCGGGCCGACTGAACCACCGACTTCGGTTGAGGTTCTCGACAGACCTTGTCAGCCCGTGCGGGCCGCGCGCGCGGGTGGCGCCGCCGCGCTCAGACGTCCAGCGCGATGCGGAAGCGCAGGCCCGGCTGGTGGCCCCAGGTCGGGCCTTTGTCGAAGCGTTCGATCAGCACCCCGCCGTTGGCCAGGATGACCTTCTGCGACGGCGTGTTCCCGGGGTCGGTGGTCAGGTCGACGTAGGCCAGGCCTTCGGCGCGCGCCAGCGGCAGCAGCAGGCCCAGCGCCCGCGTCGCGCAACCGCGCTGGCGCTTCCACGGCACCACCGAATAGCCGATGTGGCCCAGCACATGCGGCGGCAGGTCGGTCGTGCCTTTCAGCCAGCGCAGGTTGATGCTGCCGGCGAAACCGTCTTCGTCCCACATCCAGCGCACGCGGCCGGGGATGCGGGCTTTCACCGTGCCGTCGGGTGCGTTCCACGGCGGGCCCAGGGCTTCGGGGTCGTCGACCAGCGCGAAGGGGCTGGCCGGGTCGGCTTCGATCTGGGCCAGCGCTTCCAGCGCGGCTTCGGAGCCGCGCGTGGTGTCGGGCGACCAGCCCCGCTGCAGCGCCGCGATGTAGCTGGGCAGGTGCTCGGGGGTCGGGCGCACCAGTTGCATCGCGGGGCCTCTCGGCGTCAGCCGGTCAGGGTGCCGACTGGTAGTTCGCCGGCAGCCACTGGTAGGCCTTGCCGTCGGCACGCAGCTGGCCGATGCCGGGGAAGGACACGTGGGCGATGGCCACGAAGTAACCCTGCTTGGCGGCGTCGGCAAAGTTCTTGATGCGGGCCGGGGCAGCGGCCTTGCTGTCGGTGTCGAAGGCGATGGTGGTACCGGGCAAGACGAACTGCACGGCGGCCACGTGCATCAGGTCGCCCCAGAAGGCGATGCGGCTGCCTTCGCTTTCGGCCACGTAGATGGTGTGGCCCGGCGTGTGGCCGGCAGCCGGCACGGCGCGGATGCCCGGCACCAGTTCGGTGGTGCCGTCGAAGGGCTTGAGCTTGCCGGCCGCCACATAGGGGTTCAGCGAAGCCATCGCGCCCTGGAAGAAGCCCTTGCTGTCGCCCTGGGCCTTGTCCAGGTTCTCTTGGCTGAGCCAGAAGCCGCCTTCGCGCAGGTCGGCGCGCACCACCGCGTTGGTGAAGACGCGCTGGCCGTTGGCCACCAGGCCGCCGACGTGGTCGGGGTGCATGTGGGTGATGTAGATCTCGTCCACCTGCTCGGGCGTGTAGCCGGCGGCCTTCAGGTTGGCGACCAGCTTGCCCAGCGTCGGGCCGAAGAGGCCAGCCGCACCCGCGTCGATCAGCACCAGCTTGCTGCCGGTGTTGACCAGGTAGCCATTGACCGAAGTCTCGACCGGCGCCTTCAGGTAGGCGCGCGCCAGCAGGCCGTTGATGACGGCGGGCTTGTTGCCCGTCAGCAGCTTGTCCACCGGCAGGGCCACGGTGCCGTCGGACAGGGCCGTGACTTCGAAGGTGCCGACCTTCATGCGGTACCAGCCCGGCGCCTGGCTCTTGGCCATGGCGGCTTCGGCATGCGCGGCTTGCAGGGGTGCGGTGATGCTCAGCGCGAGGGCGGCGCAGGCCAACGCGGTGCGCAGAGGGCGGCGGATCTGGGTCATGCAGGGTCTCCTGGAGATCGGGTTGATCAAAGGGGCGCGACCATAGCGCAGGCCCGGCGCCCTTGCACACGCAGGCTCTTCAGCCGGCGGCACCGAACCCCGCGTCTTCAGCCGGCGGCCAGCACGCGGCGCAGGAAGGCCTGGATGGCTTGCACTTCTTCCATGCACACCGAATGTTCCATCGGATAGTCGTGCCACTCCAGCGGCTGGCCCAGGGCCAGCAACTGGTCGCGCGTGGCGGTGGCGCGGGGCAGGGCGATGACGCCGTCGCTGCGGCCGTGGGCCTGGAAGACGGGGGTGCTGGCGTTGGCCTGCGCGCGTTCGGCGGCCAGGGTGTCGGCCAGCGGCATGTAGCCCGACATCGCCACCAGCCCGGCCAGCTTGTCGCGGTAGCGCAGGCCGGCGCCCAGCGTGATGGCGCAGCCCTGCGAGAAGCCACCCAGCACGATGCGGTTGGCGGGCACGCCGCGCGCCACTTCGGCATCGATCAGCGCGTGGACCTGCGCCATCGAATCGCGCAGGCCGACTTCGTCCTCGCGCCGCACCAGGTCCATGTTCAGGATGTCGTACCAGGCGCGCATCGGCTGGCCGCCGTTGATGGTCACGCGACGAACCGGCGCGCGCGGGAACACGTAGCGCACCGGGCCCACGGCGTCCAGCTTCAGCTCGTCGGCGAAGGACAGGAAGTCGGTGCCGTCGGCGCCCAGGCCGTGCAGGATGATGACCGTGGCCTTGGGCTCAGCGCCCGGGTTCACTTCAAAAGTTTGCAGGCTCATGCTTCGCTTCCGCCGCCGTAGTTCAGGCCCATGGCCGAGCGGACGTCTTTCATCGTCTGGCGGGCCACGGTGCGCGCGCGCTCGGTGCCCATCTCGACGATCCAGTGCACCTGCTTGGGGTTGCTCAGGTAGCTCTCGGCGCGTTCGCGCCAGGGCTGTTGTTCTTTGATGATGGCGTCGATCACCGGCTGCTTGCAGTCCAGGCAGCCGATGCCGGCAGTGGTGCAACCCTGCTGCACCCAGGCCTGCGTGGGCGCGTCGCTGTAGACCTTGTGGAACTGCCAGACGGGGCACTTCTCGGGGTCGCCCGGGTCGGTGCGGCGGGCGCGTGCCGGGTCGGTTTTCATGCCACGCACTTTGCTTGTGACTGCAGCCGGTTCGTCGCGCATCAGGATGGCGTTGCCGTAGCTCTTGCTCATCTTGGTGCCGTCGGTGCCGGGCAGGCGCAGCACCTCGGTGTGCAGGGCCTGCGGCTCGGTCAGGATGGTCTTGCCGGCGCCTTTCAAGTGGCCCAGCAGCAGCTCGGTGTCGTCGTTCGTCCAGCCGGCCACGTTGGCGGCGGCCTTCTTCACCATGTTTTCGCCCTTGGCCTGCGCCTCGGCGCTGCCGGTTTCACCGAAAGCCTTGCGCTGCTTCTCGAAGTAGCGCGCGTCGTCCTTGCCCATCTTCAGCAGCGCGGTGGCGATGCGCGCCTCGGCGTCACCGGCGCGGCCGTAGAGGTTATTGAAGCGGCGCGCCACCTCGCGCGTCAGTTCGACGTGGGAGGACTGGTCTTCGCCCACCGGCACGAAGTTGGCCTTGTAGATCAGGATGTCAGCGGCCTGCAGCAGCGGGTAGCCCAGGAAGCCGTAGGTTGCCAGGTCGCGGTCCTTCAGCTTCTCGATCTGGTCCTTGTAGGTCGGCACCCGTTCCAGCCAGCCCAGCGGCGTGCCCATGGCCAGCAGCGTGAACAGCTCGGCGTGTTCGGGCAAACGGCTCTGGATGAAGATGGTGCAGGCCTCGGGTTCCAGGCCGGCGGCGATCCAGTCGATCACCATGTCGTAGACATAGCGCTCCATCACCTCGCGTTCTTCGTAGTGCGTGGTCAGCGCGTGCCAGTCGGCGACGAAAAAGAAGCACTCGTATTCGCGCTGCAGGCGCACCCAGTTCTTCAGGGCGCCGTGGTAGTGGCCGAGGTGCATGGCGCCGGTGGGGCGCATGCCAGAAAGAACGCGGGATCGCAGGGTCATGCTGGGGTGGGGCGTGGCAAAAACAGCGCGGATTCTCTCAGGTCGCGCGCGGCGCTAGAGCTGCGGGCCCAGATCGCCCCCGTGGCAACCCCTACACTCACGGCCCCCATGAAGCCCAGCAAGCGCATCGTCATCCTCATTTCCGGCCGTGGCTCCAACATGGAAGCCATCGTGCGCTGCTGCGCCGAACAAGGCTGGGCGGCGCAGGTGGTGGCGGTGGTCGCCAACAAGGCCACCGCCGGCGGCTTGGCGTATGCCGCTGAACGTGGCATCGCCACGGCGGTGGTCGATCACCAGGCCCACGCCGAGCGCGAGGCTTTCGACGCCGAACTGGCGCGCACCATCGACAGCTACAACCCCGATCTGCTGGTGCTGGCCGGTTTCATGCGCATCCTGGGCGCTGGCTTCGTGCAGCGTTACGCGGGCCGCATGCTGAACATCCACCCCTCGCTGCTGCCGGCTTTCCCCGGCCTGCACACCCACCAGCGTGCGCTGGACACCGGCTGCAAGGCGGTGGGCGCGACGGTGCACTTCGTCACCCCCGAGCTCGACCACGGCCCCATCGTGATGCAAAGCGTGGTGCCAGTGCGGCCTGGTGACGATGCAGCCGCGTTGCAGGCCCGCGTGCTGGCCACCGAACACATGATTTATCCGCTGGCCGTGCGCTGGTTCATCGAAGGCAAGCTGCGCGTCGACGCCGGCCTTGTCACGCAAACGGACGGCGCGTCCCAGGTACTGCTTTAACCATGACCCCCATCGCCCTGCTCGACCTCAGCACCGAACTGCTGCGCCACGTTCTGAAGCTGGAACACCCGGCCGACATGGTCGTTTCGAACTTCCTGCGCCAGCACAAGGCGCTGGGCTCGCGTGAACGCCACACCCTGGCCGAAACGGCCTACACCGTGCTGCGCCAGCGGCTCTTGTTTGGGCATCTGGCGCAAAGCGGCAGCGGCCCGATGGAACGCCGTTTGGCGCTGCTGGCCTGGCAGGGCAGCGAGTCCTTCCTGAAGGCCGCCACCAACCCCGACGAGCAGGCCTGGCTGGCCAAGATGGCGGCCATCGACCGCGCCACGCTGCCCGAAAAACTGCGCCACAACCTGCCCGACTGGCTGGCCACGCCGCTGCAGGAAACGCTGGGCGACGGCTTCTGGCCGCTGGTCGAGGCCTTGTCGGTGCAGGCGCCGCTGGACCTGCGCGTCAACACCTTCAAGGCCAAGCGCGAGGACGTGCTGAAGGCGCTGGTCGCTGCGGGCTACAGCGTCGAGCCCACGCCTTACTCGCCCTGGGGCCTGCGCGTGCAGGGCAAGCCGGCGCTGAACAAGCTGGACGTCTTCACCAAGGGTGAGGTCGAGGTGCAGGACGAAGGCAGCCAGCTGCTGGCGCTGCTGACCGACGCCAAGCGCGGCGAGATGGTGGTCGACTTCTGCGCCGGCGCCGGTGGCAAGACGCTGGCCCTGGGCGCTTCGATGCGCAGCACCGGCCGGCTCTACGCCTTCGACATCTCCGGGCACCGCCTGGACGCGCTGAAGCCACGCATGGCGCGCAGCGGGCTGAGCAACGTCCACCCGGCGCAGATCTCGCACGAGCGCGACGACCGCATCAAGCGCCTGTCGGGCAAGATCGACCGCGTGCTGGTCGATGCGCCCTGTTCGGGCCTGGGCACGCTGCGGCGCAACCCCGATCTGAAATGGCGCCAATCCCCTAAATCGGTCAAGGAATTGCAGGTCAAACAGGCGGCCATCCTGGACAGCGCCGCCCGCCTGCTGAAGCCGGGCGGTCGCCTGGTCTATGCCACCTGCAGCCTGCTGGCCGCCGAAAACGAGGGCGTGGCTGACGCTTTCACGGCCGCCCACGGCGACGACTTTGTGGTGCTGCCGGCACAGGAAGCGCTGGCTGCTGCGCACGTGGCGGGCGCTGAAGGCCTGGTCAGCGGTCCTTACCTGCGGCTGTGGCCGCATGTGCACCAAACCGACGGTTTCTTTGCGGCCGTCTGGCAAAGGCGTTGAAATCCGTCCTAACTGTCGCCATCTGACTTGATCTGTATCAGGGCGGATGGGCTAAAGGCGCGATTGAGGGGTAAGCCCCGGCCTTTTGGTATCGCCCCATGACCCGCCACCCGTACAATCAGCTTGTAAATATTTCTCACAAGGAAGATCTCGATGGATCAAGTGTGGCTGGTGCGAGACGCGCTCGTTCAGTGGCTGGCTCACGGGCTGCTCGATGCGGCCTGGTGGCAGGTGCTGCTGTTCACGCTGGTCGTGACGCACATCACCATCACCTCGGTGACGGTTTTTCTGCACCGCGCCCAGGCGCACCGTGCCCTTGATTTGCATGCCATCCCATCGCATTTCTTCCGCGGCTGGCTGTGGCTGACCACCGGCATGGTGACCAAGGACTTCGTCGGCGTGCACCGCAAGCACCACGCCAAGTGCGAGACCGAGGAAGACCCGCACAGCCCGCAGACGCGCGGCCTGCCGGCGCTGCTGCTGACGGGCGTCGAGCTCTACCGTGCTGAAGCGCGCAACCCGGCAACCCTGGCCAAGTACGGCAAGGGCACGCCGGAAGACTGGATCGAGCGCAACCTGTACAGCCGCTACACCTGGCAAGGCGTGGGCCTGATGATGGTCATCGACCTGCTGCTTTTCGGTGGCATCGGCCTGACCGTCTGGGCGATCCAGATGGCGTGGATTCCGGTGTGGGCCACTGGCGTCATCAACGGCATCGGCCACTTCTGGGGCTACCGCAACTTCGAGTCGGCCGACGCGTCGACCAACGTCTCGCCCTGGGGCATCCTGATCGGCGGCGAAGAACTGCACAACAACCACCACACCTACCCGACGTCGGCCAAGTTCTCGGTCAAGCCCTATGAATTCGACGTGGGCTGGATGTACATCCGCGGCCTGGAAATGATGGGCCTGGCCCGGGTCAAGAAGACCCCGCCCAAGCTGGCCCTGGGTGGCGTGCGCCCGGTGGCTGATGACAAGACGCTGGAAGCGCTGATCACCAACCGCTACGAGGTGATGGCCGGTTACGCCGCCGAACTGAAGCGAGCGGTTGCGCTGGAACTGGAACGCCTGAAGGCCCAGGGCGCCGAGAACAGCGCCCGCTGGCGCGACATGCGCCTGGCGAAGGCCTGGCTGCACCGCGACGACGACAAGATCCCGCACGGCGTGAAGCCGGCACTGGCCCAGGCCATGGGCGAGGCGCCCAGCCTGGCCAAGCTGGTGGCCATGCGCGAGGAACTGCGCGCCCTGTGGACACGCTCGGGCGTGTCGGCCGAGCAGCTGGTGGTGGAACTGCAGGCCTGGTGCCGCAAGGCCGAGGAGAGCGGCATCGCTGCCCTGCAGGAGTTCTCGTTGAAGCTGCGCGCCGCGCACGCCTGACCCTGGCTGCGGGCCGGCCCGTTGCCCGATCCAGCCCGCTTCGTGCGGGCTTTTTTGTGGGTAGCCGCGGTGTGTGAGGGTGCGTGCGGCGCGGGCCTGCTGCACGGTCGGGCTCAAGTCAGGCGGTCGGATGTCGATCTTGAGGGCAACTTCCGCCCACCGCCTTGACCCTCGCACTCGCCCCTGCGCAGACCCGCGCGCCATCCACCCCCGCGTCCAGCACCAGCCTGCCGCTGCGCGTGGTTGCGCTGGTGGCCGGCCTGTTGCTGCTCTTCGCCTGCGCCAGCGTGGGGATGCAGGCCTGGACGCTGGCGCAAGCCCTGCAGGTCGAACAGACCGCGCGCAACGCCGAGGCTGTGCAGGTGCTGGCCGACGCCTGGTCGCGCCCGCGCAGGGACCTGGCCAGCCTGCCCGAGCAGGCACAAGCCCGCTACGCCCTGGGCCGCGAAGACCGCATCCACGTGCAATCGGCCGACGGGGGGACGTTGATCCGCCTCGACCGCCCGGCGGCTGACACGGGCGTTCCAGACTGGTTTGCGCAAGCCTGGCCCATCGCGGCGCCGCCCGGGCGCATCAGCCTGGTGCTGGATGGCGCAGCACCAGCGGTGCTGGAGGCCGAGTCCGGCCGCGCCTGGGCGCATCAGGTGCTGTGGCGCACCGTCAGCCGCAGCGCGGTGTTGCTGGCCTTGTTCGCTGCAGCCGCCAGCTTGCTGGCGGTGGCGGTGCTGCGCGGCTGGTTGCTGCCGTGGCGCACCACGCTGGGCCCGTTGTACGGCCTGGCGGCAGGGCCGTCGCAGCCCCTGGCTGACCCCAGCCCGCCGGAAGCGCGTGAGCGGGAGACCCGCCTCGCGCAGGGCATGCAGGCCACGGTGCGCGACCTGCGCCACGACCTGGCCATGCAGACCGAACAGGTGTTGCGTCTGCAACGCCAGGCCCAGCTGGATGCAATGACCGGCGTGTCCTTGCGCCACCACTTCCTGGGTCAGTTGCAGCGCCGGCTGGCCGATCCACAAGGCGGCCGCGCGGCCCTGTTGATCGTGCGGGTGTGCGATCTCGAAGCGCTGAACCTGCGCGCCGGCCGCGAGGCCACCGACCGCCTGCTGTGCGCCGTGGCCCACGTGCTGCTGACCTATGTGGACCGGGTTGCCGGCGCACTGGCCGGGCGGCTGAACGGCGGCGACTTCGCGCTGTGCCTGCCGGTGGGTGGCGTGGCCTTGGAAACCGCCACCTCGCTGCGCGACGCATTGGCCGCGCTGCCGGCGCTGCGCACGGCGGGCGCCCAGGCCGTGGTGGGCGGCGTGGACGATGTGCCGCACACCACCAGCAGCCTGGCGCTGGCGCAGGCCGATGCCGCATTGGCGCGTGCCGAGGCGGGCGAGGCCGACGGCGTCGCGGTGGACCGCTGCGGTGATCTCTCGGCCGACGCCGGCGGCGCCAGCACCTGGCGCCTGCAGCTTGCCGAAGCCCTGACCCAGGAGCGCGGGCGGCTGCAGCACACCCCGGTGCAAGACCGCGAAGGGCGCACCCTGCACCTGCTGTGCGCCTTGCACCTGCAACTGGCACCTGGCGCTGCGCACGAAGCCCCACGCCGCTGGCTGGCCCTGGCCCGCCGCGCCCGCTTGCTGCCCCGGGTGGACCTGCTGACCGTGCGGCTGGCCTTGAGTGCCATCGCCGCCGACGGCCGGCTGCGTTGCGTGCGCTTGACGTCAGCGTCCTGGTCGACGCCGGGTTTCGTGGCGGCCGTGCGGGCGCTGCTGCAAGCCGCACCCACGCAGGCGCAGGCCCTGGCGGTGGAACTGGCCGAACCCGAGAGCGGAAACGCCGGCGATGACTTGTCGGCCGCCGTGGCGGCCTGGGCCCCTTGTGGCGTGCGACTGGGTGTGGGCCACGGCACGGTGATACCGGCCGACCTGACGGCCCTGCACGCCGCCGGCATCGCTTTCGTCACCGTGGCGGGCGAGCACCTGCGCGGCGTGGCGGCCGACGCCGCGCTCCAGGCTTACGCGCAGGGCTGGCTGCAGCTGGTCCGCGAACTCGGCTTGCTGGCCCTGGCCGGCGCGTTGGAAGACCCGCGCGATCTGGACGTGCTCTGGGCACTGGGGCTGGACGGCGCCGCGGCGCCGCCCGCAGCGGTTTAGCCCACGTCGCCCGCGTGCAGCGGGAACAAGCCCGTGCGACGGTCGGCGAAGTGGTGCTCCAGCGTGAGCCGCACCGTGCGGAAGGCCAGTTCGTCCCACGGAATATCGTCCTCGCGGAACAGCCGGGCCTCGATGGTTTCAGGGCCCGGCGCCAGTTCGGTGTCGAGCATGCGGGCGCGGTAGTAGAAGTGAATCTGCCCGACCCGCACCACGTTCAGCACGGTGTAGAGGCCCTGCAGTTCGATGTGCGCGCCGGCCTCTTCGACGGTCTCGCGGATGGCGCCATCGGCCAGGCTTTCGCCCAGTTCCAGAAAGCCCGCCGGCAGCGTCCAGAAGCCGTAGCGGGGTTCGATGTTGCGGCGGCACAGCAGCACTTGGTCGCCCCAGACGGGCACGGTGCCGACGACGTTCAGCGGGTTCTCGTAGTGGATTTCGCCGCAGGCCGTGCAGATGGCGCGCTCGCGGTTGTCGTCCGGCGGCACACGGTAGTCGGTGGGGGCGCCGCAGACGCGGCAATGCTGGATACGGCGCGGCAGGAGCATGCGCGGCAGTGTAGCGGCCGGCCTGCGTGGCATCATCGATTGTCGGCTGCCTGCCCACCCCCGCCACCTCGCTGAGAACCTGCCATGACCCTCGTCTTCAACCCGCCCGCCATCACCACCGTGCCCGTCGTGGGCGGCGGTGAATTTCCGGTGCGCCGCATCTACTGCGTCGGCCGCAACTACGTCGAACACGCGCAGGAAATGGGCTTCACCGGCCGCGAGCCGCCTTTCTTCTTCATGAAGCCGACCGACGCCGTGGTGGCTGTGCCCGATGGAGAAACCGGCGTCATCGACTACCCACCGGTGACGAAGAACTTCCATTACGAGATCGAACTCGTGGTCGCCATCGGCACCGGGGGCCGCGACATCGCGGCGGCCGACGCGCCCAAGCACATCTGGGGCTATGCCGTCGGCCTGGACATGACCCGCCGCGACATCCAGGGCGACATGAAGAAGCAGGGCCGGCCCTGGTGCATCGGCAAGGGTTTCGACCAGAGCGCGCCCATCGGGCCGATCACGCCTTTTGCCCAGACCGGCGAATTGCTGGCCGGTGCGATCACGCTGGACGTCAACGGCGCGCGCAAGCAAACCGGCGACCTGAACCAATTGATCTGGAGCATCAACGAAGTCATCGAACAGCTCAGCCAGGCCTGGACGCTGCAGGCCGGCGACCTGATCATGACCGGCACCCCGGCCGGTGTCGGCCCGGTGGTCAGCGGTGATGTGATGGTGGGCACGGTCGAAGGCCTGGGAACGCTCAAGGTCGCGGTGCGCTGAACGGCAAGACAACGGCGAAGGGCCAGTTCATGCAGCTCTACAACTACTTCCGCTCGTCGGCGTCCTACCGCGTGCGCATCGCGCTGGCGCTGAAGGGCCTGGACTACGACTACAAGGCCGTCCACCTGCAGAAGAACGAGCACCTCACCGAGTCCTATGCGGCCGTCTCTGCGGCCCGGCTGGTGCCCACGCTGGTCGATGGCGGCCACGCGCTCACGCAGTCGCTGGCCATCATCGAATACCTGGAAGAAACCCACCCGCAGCCGCCGCTGCTGCCGGCCACGCCGCTGGAACGGGCGCGGGTGCGCGCGCTGGCGCTGGACATCGCCTGCGAGATCCACCCCGTCGACAACCTGCGCGTGCTGCGTTACCTGACGCGCGAAATGCACGTCAGCGAAGACGACAAGAACCGCTGGTACCGCCACTGGGTGGAAACGGGGCTGGAGGTCGTCGAGCACCAGCTGGCGGCGCAACCGGGCACCTATTGCCACGGCGACACGCCCACGCTGGCCGACTGTGCGCTGGTGCCGCAGATCTTCAACGCCCACCGCATGGACTGCCGGCTCGACCACGTGCCCCACGTGGTGCGGGTGTTCGACGCCTGCATGAAGCTGGACGCCTTCGAGCAGACGCGGCCCGAACGCTGCCCGGACGCGACTTGACCGCCGGCAGACAGGCCTGCCGGTGATCCCCGTGCTGCGGCCCGACTGGCCGGCACCGCCCGGCGTGCAAGCCGCGATGAGCACGCGGGCCGGCGGCGTCAGTGCGGCGCCTTTCGACAGCCTGAACCTGAGTGTGGGCGTGGGCGACAACCCCGCCGCCGTGGCCGAGAACCGCGCCCGCTGGACCGCAGCGCTGGGCCACCCGCCGGTCTGGCTGCACCTCGTGCACGGGCGCCACGTGCTGCGCCTGCGCGCCGGCGGCCCCGAACACCCGACCACGCCCGCCGACGCGGCCTGGACCACCGATGCCGGCGTGGTCTGCCAGGTCACGGCAGCCGACTGCATGCCGGTCTTGTTCGCGCTGCGCGACGGCTCGGCGGTGGCGGCCGCGCACGCCGGCTGGCGCGGGCTGGCGGCCGGTGTGCTGGAAGCCACCGTGCAGGCGGTGTGCGCAGGCACCGGCGCAGCGCCGGGTGCGCTTCAAGCCTGGCTGGGGCCCTGCATCGGCCCGCAGGCCTTCGAGGTGGGTGCGGACGTGTTGCAGGCCTTCGGTTGCAACCCGGTGGCGAACACCGACAGCCGCTTCGTCAGGCGCGCGCGCAGCGACGGGGCTGTGCGCTGGCTCGCCGACTTGTCTGCGCTGGCCACACAGCGCCTGCAAGCCTGCGGGGTGGGTCGGATCACGCCGTCGGGCCTGTGCACCGTGGGCTCTGCCTCACGCTTCTTTTCCTTTCGCCGCGATGCCCGCACCGGGCGCCTGGCCGCTGCCATCTGGCGTGAGGTCGGATGAATCGGCCGCGGCCCGGTCTTCGGCTGCGGCTTCTTCCGCCTTGCGCCGCCGCTTGCGTCCGGGCGTGCCCAGGATGTACATCAGCAGGCCCAAGGGCAGCACGCCATACAGCAGGATCGTGATCAGGGCCCCCAGCACGCTGCCGTTGGCCGCCGTGGCTTCGGCGGCGGCCATCATCAGCACGACGTAGCCCCAGGCGATGGCGATCAGGTACATGTCTGGTTTGCTTTCAAAGGTTGCTGGTGATGGTATCGGCAGTCAACCCGCCGTCAGCCGTTCACGGTACAACGTGATGCAATGCACGGAAGCGCCCGCTGACTTTGCAAGCCCAACCGCAGGCCCCGCTCGAACGGGGTCACAGGAGACAAGACGATGAAATCCAAGCCCGCCGTATCCAACCCGCGCGCAAGCAACCCGCGCGTGAAGTCCGCTGCAGCCACCCCTGCGGACCCGGTGGTCGACCCCGGCGACGCCTTCGGCGCGGCCATCGGCGGCATGCTGAAGTCGATGTCGGGCCTGAGCCTGCCGATGCAGCAGCTGGCGCAGATCCAGACCGACTACGTCAAGAACGCCACCGACGTCTGGAACCAGTCGCTGCAGCGCCTGCAGCCGGAAGCCACGGTCAAGCCGGCGCCCATCGGCGACCGCCGCTTCGGCAGCACCGAATGGGCCAGCAACCCGGCTGCGGCCTTCACCGCGCAGATGTACCTGCTGAACGCCAAGGCGCTGATGCAGATGGCCGACGGTGTGGAAGGTGACGCCAAGACCAAGGGCCGCATCCGCTTCGCCGTGCAACAGTGGATCGACGCGGCCAGCCCCAGCAACTACCTGGCGTTGAACCCCGAGGCGATGAGCAAGGCGCTGGAAACCAAGGGCGAAAGCATCGCCACCGGCATGCTGCTGCTGCTGCAGGACCTGCAGAAAGGCCACGTTTCGCAGACCGACGAAAGCGTCTTCGAGGTGGGCAAGAACGTGGCCACCACGGCCGGCACGGTGGTCTTCGAAAACGAGCTGTTCCAGTTGATCGAATACACGCCGCTGACCGGCAAGGTGCACGAACGGCCCATGCTCTTCGTGCCACCCTGCATCAACAAGTACTACATCCTCGACCTGCAGCCCGACAACTCGGTGATCCGCTACACGGTCGAACAGGGCCACCGCACCTTCGTCGTCAGCTGGCGCAACCCCGATGAAAGCCTGGTCAACAAGACCTGGGACGACTACATCGAAGAAGGCCCCATCACCGCCATAGCCGTGGTTCAGGCCATCACCGGCGCCAAGACCATCAACACGCTGGGCTTCTGCGTCGGCGGCACCTTGCTCAGCACCGCGCTGGCCGTGTTGGCCGCGCGTGGCGAACAGCCGGCGCATTCGGTGACGCTGCTGACCACGCTGCTGGATTTCGACAACACCGGCATCCTGGACATCTTCATCGACGAGACCATGGTGCAGATGCGCGAGATGACGCTGGGCGAGCAGGCGCCTTCGGGGCCGGGCCTGCTGAAGGGCAAGGAACTCGCCACCACCTTCAGCTTCCTGCGGCCCAACGACCTGGTGTGGAACTACGTCGTCGGCAACTACCTGAAGGGCGAAGCGCCGCCGCCTTTCGACCTGCTGTACTGGAACGGCGACAGCACCAACCTGCCCGGGCCGATGTACTGCTGGTATTTGCGCCACACCTACCTGCAGAACGAACTGAAGCAGCCGGGCAAGTTGACGGTCTGCGGCGAGAAGGTGGACCTGGGCGCCATCGAGGCGCCGTTCTTCATCTACGGCTCGCGCGAAGACCACATCGTGCCGTGGACGGCGGCCTACAACTCGGTGCCGCTGATCAGCGGCAAGAAGCGTTTCGTGCTGGGCGCTTCGGGCCACATCGCCGGGGTCATCAACCCGCCGGCCAAGGGCAAGCGCAGCCACTGGACGAATGACCCCGCCAACGGCAAATTGCCGGCCACGGCCGAGGCCTGGATGGCCGGCGCCACCGAACACCCGGGCAGCTGGTGGACGACGTGGTCGGACTGGCTGCAGCCCAACGGCGGCAAACTGGTCGCCGCGCCGAAAGCGCCGGGCAGCGCGAAGTACAAGGCCATCGAACCCGCACCCGGCCGTTACGTCAAGGTGAAAGCCTGATCGATCGACCCGAATTCACACAGACCGGAGACCCGACACCATGAGCCAACAAGACATCGTCATCGTCGCCGCCGCCCGCACGGCGGTCGGCAAATTCGGCGGCACGCTGGCCAAGACGCCGGCTTCCGAACTGGGCGCGGCCGTCATCAAGGCGCTGCTGGAACGCGCCAAGCTGGACGGCGGGCAGATCAACGAGGTCATCCTGGGCCAGGTGCTGACGGCCGGCGTGGGCCAGAACCCGGCGCGCCAGGCCATCATCAGGGCGGGCCTGCCGCAGGCGGTGCCCGGTTTCACCATCAACAAGGTCTGCGGCTCGGGCCTGAAGGCGGTGATGCTGGCGGCCCAGGCCATCCGCGACGGCGACAGCGAGATCGTCATCGCCGGCGGCCAGGAAAGCATGAGCATGAGCCCGCACGTGCTGAACGGCAGCCGCGACGGCCAGCGCATGGGCGACTGGAAGCTGGTCGACACCATGATCGTGGACGGGCTGTGGGACGTCTACAACCAGTTTCACATGGGCATCACCGCCGAGAACGTCGCCAAGAAGTACGGCATCACGCGCGAGGCCCAGGACGCGCTGGCGCTGGGCAGCCAGCAGAAGGCAGCAGCAGCCCAGGAAGCCGGCCGCTTCAAGGACGAGATCGTGCCTTTCAGCATCGCGCAGAAGAAGGGCGACCCGGTTGTCTTTGCCGCCGACGAGTTCATCAACAAGAAGACCAGTGCCGAAGCCCTGGCCGGCTTGCGCCCCGCCTTCGACAAGGCCGGCAGCGTGACGGCGGGCAACGCCAGCGGCCTGAACGACGGCGCGGCCGGCGTGGTGGTGATGTCGGCGGCCAAGGCCCAGGCCCTGGGCCTGACGCCGCTGGCGCGCATCGCCAGCTACGCCAGCGCCGGCCTGGACCCGGCCATCATGGGCATGGGCCCGGTGCCCGCCGCGCGCCGTGCGCTGGAACGCGCCGGCTGGAAGCCGCAGGACCTGGACCTGCTGGAAATCAACGAAGCCTTTGCCGCGCAGGCCTGCGCCGTGCACCAGGAAATGGGTTGGGACACCAGCAAGGTCAACGTCAACGGCGGCGCCATCGCGATCGGCCACCCTATCGGCGCCTCGGGCTGCCGCATCCTGGTGACGCTGCTGCACGAGATGATCAAGCGTGACGCGAAAAAGGGCATCGCCAGCCTGTGTATAGGGGGAGGCATGGGTGTCGCATTGACGGTTGAGCGTTGACAATTTCACTATTCACAAGGAGACAAGCATGAGTCAAAAAGTTGCGTACGTCACCGGCGGCATGGGCGGTATCGGTACCGCCATCTGCCAGCGCCTGCACAAGGCCGGGTTCAAGGTCATCGCCGGTTGCGGCCCCAGCCGCGACTTCGTCAAGTGGCTGGACGAGCAGAAGGCGCTGGGCTACACCTTCTACGCGTCGGTGGGCAACGTTGCCGACTGGCAATCCACCGTTGACGCCTTCTCCAAGGCCGTCGCCGAGCACGGCGTCATCGACGTGCTGGTCAACAACGCCGGCATCACCAAGGACCGCATGTTCCTGAAGATGACGCCCGACGACTGGAAGGCGGTCATCGACACCAACCTGAACAGCATGTTCAACGTCACCAAGCAAGTGGTGCCGGGCATGGTGGAAAAGGGCTGGGGCCGCATCATCCAGATCAGTTCGGTGAACGGCGAAAAGGGCCAGTCGGGCCAGACCAACTACTCGGCTGCCAAGGCCGGCATGCACGGCTTCACGATGGCCCTGGCGCAGGAAATGGCCAGCAAGGGCGTGACGGTGAACACCGTCAGCCCGGGCTACATCGGCACCGACATGGTCCGCGCCATCAAGCCCGAAGTGCTGGAAAAGATCATCGCCACCATCCCGGTGAAGCGCCTGGGCACGCCGGACGAGATCGGCTCGATCTGCGCCTGGCTGGCTGGCGAAGATTCGGGCTTCACCACCGGTGCCGACTTCAGCTGCAACGGCGGTCTGCACATGGGTTGATGGCTGCCGCGAGCCTGTCTCGCTGCGACATCGACAGGCGCCCTGCGGGGCGCCTTTTTCTTGGCCCACCCATCTGATGGGCACCTAGGGTTAGACCGCTACTCAGTGCGCCTGGGCCGGTTAGCGTTGCGACCGACGGTGCCCGGCAGTCGGCGCCGCATTCCAACGGAGACGGCGATAGAAGCAGCAGCCCAGGGTCAGCCCTTGTTGCAGGTGGACGGCGTGACCGTCCGCTTCGGCGGCATCACGGCGCTCGACAAGGTGTCTTTCAACGTCGCCCGCGGCCACATCGTCGGCCTCATCGGCCCCAATGGCGCAGGCAAGACCACGCTGTTCAACTGCCTGTCGCGGCTGTACAGCTACAGCGAAGGCGCCATTCGGTTCGAAGGCCGTTCGCTGTTGGAAACGCCCACGCACGGCATCGCCGAACTGGGCATAGGCCGCACCTTCCAGAACCTGGCGCTGTTCCGCACGATGACCGTGCGGCAGAACATCATGCTGGGCGGCCATTGCCGCACCCGCAGCGGCTTCGTGGCCAATGCGCTGCGCCTGGGCTCGGTGACGCGCGAAGAGGCGCAGCTGGCCGAACAGGCGCAGGCCCTGGTCGAGTTGCTCGACCTGCGCGCGGTGGCCGAAACGCGGGTGATGGACCTGCCTTTCGGCACGCAGAAACGCGTGGAACTCGGCCGCGCCCTGGCCAGCCAGCCCAAGCTGCTGCTGCTGGACGAGCCGGCCGGCGGCCTGAACCACGAAGAGGTGGGCATGCTGATGGACGTGCTGCGCGACGTGCGCAGCAAATTGAAGCTGACGCTGCTGCTGGTGGAGCACCACATGAACATGGTGATGCGCGTTTCAGACCGCGTGGTGGCG
>JANPHI010000116.1:0-64991 GCA_031424355.1 Betaproteobacteria bacterium | reverse complement strand
CGACCCGGACCTGACGATGAACCGACGTGAACTGATGGCCCTGGCGGCCTTGGGCGCCACCGGCCTGGCCCGTGCGCAAGCCGTGCCGACCTACAGCGCCGCCGACTTGCAGCACGCTGCCCGGCTGCGCGACGCCGGCATGGCCGACGGCACGGCCTGGGCGCTGGTGCAGCAGCTGTGCAACGAGGTGGGCGCACGCCCGGCCGGCTCGGCCGGTGACGTCAAGGCGGCAGCCTGGGCGCAGGCGGCCATGCGCCGCATCGGCCTGCAGAACGTGCGCGCGGAAAGCACGCCTTTGCGCGTCTGGCAGCGCGGCCCGGCCGCCGCCAGGCTGGTGGCCCCGCAGACCCTGCCGCTGGTGATGGCCGCCCTGGGCAACAGCGTGGCCGCGCCCGAAGGCGGCATCGAAGCCGACGTCGCCTGGTATGCCGATTTCGAGGCGCTGAAGACCGACACCAGCGACCGTGCGCGCGGCAAGATCGTTTTCATCGACCAGAAGACCGAGCGCTTCAAGGACGACCGCGGCTACGGCGCTGCCGTGGTGGCGCGCGCGCAGGGGCCCATCGAAGCCGCCAAGCGCGGCGGGCTGGCGCTGGCCATCCGCAGCATCGGCACCGACAACGACCCCATCGCCCACACGGGCGCCACGCGCTACGAAATCGGCGTGCCGCGCATCCCGGCCTTCGCCATCTCGGTGCCCGACGCCAACCGCCTGGCGGCGCTGAACGCCGAGGGCAAGACGCTGCGCCTGCAGTTCACGCTGGCGTCGAAGAGCGATGTCGAGGCGACCACCGCCAACGTCATCGGCGAAATCCCGGGCACCGACCTGGCGAACGAGATCGTCTGCATCGGCGGCCACCTCGACAGCTGGGACCTGGGCGTGGGCGCGGTGGACGACGGCGCCGGCGTGTCCATCACCGCAGCCGCCGCCGCGCTCATCGCCAAGGCTGGCCAGCGCCCGCGCCGCACCGTCCGCGTGGTGATGTACGGCAACGAGGAAAACGGCTTCGACGGTGCCCGCCTCTACGGCGACACCTACAAGGACGTGCCGCACCAGCTGATCGCCGAAAGCGACTTCGGCGCCGGCCGCGTCTGGCAGCTGAAGAGCCGCGTGCAGCCGGCCGCGCTGCCGCTGGTCGAGCAGATCGCCCAGGTGCTGGCGCCGCTGGGCGTGGCCCTGCCCGCGCCCTATAACGACGGCGGCCCGGGCCCTGACGCTGCGGTGCTGATGCGCCGCCACAAGTGGCCGGCGCTGCAGCTCAGCCAGGACGGCACGGCCTACTTCGACATCCACCACACGGTGAACGACACGCTGGCGCGCATCGAGCCGGCGGCGATGGCGCAGAACACGGCCTGCTGGGCGGTCACGGCCTGGCTGGCCGCGCAGGCACCGCTGGGCTTCGGGCCGGCGCCGGTCTAGGGCCTGATTCGAGCGGTCGAGGGGTCAAGCTACAGCGGCCATGGCCGAAAACCGGGGGTGATCAGTCTCATGCTCCCGAAATCAGCATCCGCAGCGGCCGACGCCGAAGCCGACGCCGCCACGCGCCTGGCCGCCGACCTGGCCCTGGCCGACCCGGCTGGCGGGGCTTTGCCCGAGCGCGCCCGCGAGGCCGCCCGGGACGCCATCGTGCTGGCCGCCACGCTGGGCCGTTCCGCCGACGAAGGCCGGGCGCGCGCCTGGCTGTGCACCCAGCTGCTGCGGCTGGGCCGCCACGCCGAATTGCTGGCCGAAGCGCCGGCCGCGCTGGCGGTGTTGCAGGGCGAAGGCCTGGCGGTCGAGCGCCGCGAGCTGCTGCGCCTGGTGGCGGTGTCCGGCAGCGAAGCCGGTGCCCATGACGCCGCACTGGACGCCGCCCACGAGCTGGTGCGCCTGACAGCCGGCCTGCGCGACGACGGCGCGGCGCTGAGCGCGGCCTACGGGCTGGCGGTCTGCTTCGAGCGCATGGGCGATTCGTGGCAGGCCAACCGCATGCTGCAGCAGGCCCTGCACGACCATGGCGACGGCGCGCCCGACGAGGTGCGGCTGATGACGCTGACGGCGCTGTGCGCCGTGGCTATCGGCCTGATGCACCGCCTGCGCGGCGCCGAACCCGAAGCCGAAGTGCAAGAGGTGCTGGCCCGTGCCCGCGACGCCGGCGAACGGGCTCGCGCCCTGCTGGTGCGCTGCCCGAGCCCGGCCTACGAGGTCAGTATCCTGGGCAACCTGGGTGAGGTGCTGCTGCACCAGGGCGAAGTGGCGGCCGCCGACCCGCTGTTGCGCGGCGCGCTGGCCTTGGCGCTGCAGCGCGGCCTGCCCGCCCACGCCTGGCGCATCCGGGCCACGCTGGGCGACTGGCTGCTGGCCAGCCACCGCCCCGACGACGCGCTGGCGGCGATGAACCAGCTGATCGAGCAGGCGGGCAGCGCGATGCAGCAGCAAACCGCCATCCGCGTCCACCACGCGGCCTACCGGGCCTGCCGCATGCTGGGTCGGTTTGAAGAGGCGCTGCGCCATTTCGAGGTGGTTGAACGCACCGAGCGGCGGCGCGCCACGGCGCAGCTTCGGGCGCAGTCCCAGCTGTTCGTCACCCGCACCGAAAGCCAGCAGGCGCAATGGCAGGCCGAGCAGGCGCGGCTGGAAGCGCAGGCCCAGCGCGCCCGCGCCGCCGAATTCGCCGAAAGCGCCGAGCGCGACCCCTTGACCGGCCTGGGCAACCGCCGCCACCTGGCGCGCCGCTGTGCCGAACTGCTGCCCGCCGCCGAGCGCGAAAGCCGCCCATTGGCCGTCGCGCAACTGGACATCGACCACTTCAAGCTCATCAACGACCGCCACGGCCACGCCGCCGGCGACCGCGTGCTGGTGACACTGGCCCAGCTGCTGCGTGACAACACGCGCAATCGCGACGTGCTGGTGCGCCACGGCGGCGAGGAATTCGTGCTGGTGATGCCGGGCATGTCGCTGGACAGCGCCGCCGAGGTCTGCGAACGCCTGCGCGACTGCGTGGCCGGCCACCGCTGGGACGCGGCTGAAGTGAACAGCCTGAGCATCACGGTCAGCATCGGCCTGGCTGCCGCGCCGTCTTACGAGGTCGGTCATCTGCTGAACCGGGCCGACCGGGCGCTGTACCGCGCCAAGCGCGGCGGGCGCAACCGGGTCGAGCTCGAAACGGCCTGAGCGGCGTTCAGCCGCCGACCGCGCCGCCGTCGTGGCGCCGCACCGCCAGCACGGCCGAACGCGGCCGGCCGTCGGCCTTGAAATCGGGCCAGTTCGAATACCGCCGGGGTGCGGCCGGGTCGTTGCGTTCGCCCGGTGCTTCGCCAGGGTGGCTGATGGTGGCGAACAGCGTGCTGCCGTCGGGCGTGAAAGCCACGCCACCGATGGCGCTGTTCACCGGGCCGGTCAGGAAGCGCTGAACCTCGCCGTTCACCGGGTTGCAGGCCAGCAGCGCGTTCTGGCCCAGCGCAGCCATCGCGCCCTGGCCCAGGGCGGTGGACGCCATGCCCGTGCCCACCCACAGGCGGCCGCGCCCGTCCAGCGCCAGCGCGCCGGGGTTGGCGAAGGCGTCGCCCTGCAGATTGCCCCGGTGTTCGGCGCGCGCGGCCTGCGGGTTGCCGGCTTGCAGCAGCAGGTTCCAGCGGAAGCGTTCACCGGCGGCGTCGCCTTCTTCGCGCCAGCGCAGGATGTGGCCCATCGTGTTGGCGGCGCGCGGGTTGGCTGCGTCGGGGCCGGGCTGGCCGGCGGTGCCGCGCAGGGGGTTGCCGGTCAGCCCGGCGTAGGTCCAGCCGCTGGCGGCGTCCACCGCCAGGGCCTGTGCGCCGTCCAGGCGCGTGGCGCCCAGGGCGTCGGCGGCCTGGCGGGTTTTCACCAACACCTCGCCGGCGTCGGCAAAGCCGCCCGCCGCAGTCAGCGGCCCGCTGCCGTGCCGCAGTGGCAGCCAACGGCCGCTGCCGTCGGCGTCGAAGCGCGCCACGAACAGCGTGCCGGCGTCCAGCAAATCGGCATTCGCCTGCGCGGCGCTCAGGCCGCTGCCGGCTGAGCGGACCTTGTCGCGGCTGATGAATTTGTAGAGGTATTCGAAGGCCCCGCCGTCGGCCAGACAAACCACCGCGCGGCCGTCGGCGGTGGTGCCGGCCCACAGCGCAGCGTGCGCGGCGCGGCCCAGCGCGGTGCGCTTGACGGGCCCGCTGCGCGGGTCGGCCGGGTCGAACTCGCAGGTCCAGCCGCAGCGGTTGGCTTCGTTGGGGTGGCGCACCGCGTCGAAGCGCTCGTCAAAGGCCTGCCAGCGCGCGCCCGCCGCCCGGCGCAGGCCGTAGCGGCGCTCGTGCTGGGTGGGCTGGTCGGCGGCGCTGAAGGCGTCGGCGAAGGCCGCTTCGCCCGACAGGCAGGTGCCCCAGGGCGTCAAGGCCAGGGCGCCGCCCGCCAGCAGACCCAGGGCGCGGCGGCCGCTGGCATCCGTGGCGGTTTTCAGCAGCGCGTGGCCAGCGGCCGGCCCGCTGAGCGTGACCGGGCTGGCGGCCGTGATGCGCCGCGCGTGGCGGCTGGGCCGCACCACCTGCCAGCTGCCGGTCGGGAAATCGAAAGCCACTTCGACCACCGACACGCCATGCGCCGCCTGCGATTTCTGCACGTGCTCGGCCGACCAGCCCAGCACGCCGCGCGCGTGCAGCAGGCCGTCGTCCACGCTGCCGTGGTTCATCACCAGCAGGCCGCGCCGCGAGCCGTCCAGCGGCAAGAACTGCAGGCCGCCGTGGTGCATGCCGACCTGCGCCGCCTGGTCGGTGGCGGTGTGCGTGGCGTCGGGCCGCCAGGGCGGCAGGGCGCCGGGCAGGCCGACCGGCTCACCCCAGGCCGCCAGCGCCTGGGCGGTGTAGCAGGGCGGCAAGGTCGCCTGGTCGGCGCGGGAAGGCGGTACCGGCTTGAAGCGCGGCGCGGCGGCGCTGATACGGCCGGCTGAACTGGCGCAGCCGGCCAGCGGCGCCAGCGCGGTGGACGCAGCCAGCGCCGCCGTGGCGTGCAGCAGGCGGCGGCGGTCGACTTCGGGCGGGGGGTTGTCGGTCATCCCTGCGATATCGGTGCAGGGGCGTCCGCGCTTGAATCGCGCCTGGGCCCGGCTCCGGCGTCCGCAGGCGCTACAGCTTTTCGCTGACACCCGCCCGGGGCTGCCACTTCATCAACCGCTTTTCCACCCGGCCCACCGCCGCGTCGATCAGCAACGCGAAGGCCGTCAGCACCACGATGCCGGCCATCACGGTGTTGATGTCGAAGGTGCCTTCGGCCTGCAGGATCAGATAGCCCACGCCCTGGCTGGAGCCGAGGTATTCACCCACCACCGCGCCCACGAAGGCCAGGCCCACGCTGGTGTGCAGGCTGCTGAACACCCAGCTGGTGGCGCTGGGCAGGTAGACGTGGCGCAGCAACTGCCGGTTGCTGGCGCCCAGCATGCGCGCGTTGGCCAGGATCACCGGGCTGACTTCCTTCACGCCCTGGTAGACGTTGAAGAAGACGATGAAGAAGACCAGCGTCACGCCCAGGGCCACCTTGCTGGCCATGCCCAGCCCGAACCACACCGAGAAGATGGGCGCCAGGATGATGCGCGGCATGCTGTTGAGTGCCTTGACGTAGGGTTCGAGCAGCGCGCTGGCCAGCGGGCTCAGCGCCAGCCACAAGCCACCGCCCAGGCCCAGCGAGGCGCCCACGCCGAAAGCCAGCAGGGTCTCGATCAGCGTCACCGTCAGGTGCTGGTAGATGTCGGCGTCGCGCACGAACCAGGCCCAGATGCGGGTCGCCACCTTCAGCGGTTCGCCGAAGAAGAAGGCGGCCTGCCGGTCGTTGTCGAACATGAAGTTGGGCAGCAGGCCGGGCGTGGTCATGGCCCACCAGAAGACGAACAGCGCCAGCAGCAGCGCCAGCTGGCTCAGCTCGATGGTGCGCCGGCCCAGGCCCATCGGCCTCATGCCGCCTTCACCTGCAGTTGCTGCGCGTAGCCCTTCAGCACCTCGTCGCGCAGCACCGCCCAGATGGCCGCGTGCAGCTCGATGAAGCGGGCGCTGGTCTTGATCTCGGCCACGTCACGCGGGCGCGGCATGTCGATGTGGAATTCGCCGATGGGGTGGCTGGCCGGGCCGGCCGACAGGATCACCACGCGGTCGCTCATCGCGATGGCTTCGTCCAGGTCGTGGGTGATGAACAGAACCGCCTTCTTCTTCGCCGCCCACAAGTCCAGCACTTCGTTTTCCATCAGCTGCCGGGTCTGGATGTCCAGCGCCGAAAAGGGCTCGTCCATCAGGATGATGTCGGGGTCCAGCGCCAGCGTCTGCGCCAGGCTGACGCGCTTGCGCATGCCGCCGGACAACTGGTGCGGGTAGCGGTCACCGAAACCGCCCAGGCCGACACGGCGCAGCCAGTCTTCGCCGCGCGCTTGCGCGTCGGCCTTGGCCAGGTCGCCGCGAAATTCCAGCCCGGCCATCACATTGCCCAGCGCGGTGCGCCAGGGCATCAGGCTTTCGGCCTGGAACATGTAGCCGGCGCGGGCGTTGATGCCGACCAGCGGCTGGCCGAAGACCTGCACCGTGCCCGTGCTGGGCGCCAGCAGGCCGGCGGCCATGTTCAGCAGCGTGCTCTTGCCGCAGCCGGTGGGGCCGACGACGGCCACGAATTCACCGGCGCCCACCGTGAGGCTCACATCGCGCACGGCGGTGTAGCGCTGGCCGGGTGCGCCGGGGCTGACGAAGGTGCAGGACACGCCCTGCAGGCTCAGCGCCGACCCGTTCATCGCCACCCGGCCGCCCCGCCCCGCTGCCGAAGGTCAACCTTCGGCAACGTGGCCTTTCACGGCGTCGACCAGTTGATCGAGCGCCTTGCCCCAGCCGTCGTGGAAACCCATGGCCGCGTGCTTCTCGGCACTGTCCACGTCGGCGTGCACGGCGCGCGCGGTGTAGCGGGTGCCGCCGTCCACGGCTTCGAAGGTCAGCGTGCAGGTGAAGGCGAATTCGCCGGTGATGGCGATGGGCGCGTAGCCCGGCCCGAGTGCCGTCGTCCACACCAGGCGGTGCGGCGCGTCCACTTCCAGGAAGCAGCCTTCGTTGGCGAAGCGTTCGCCCTCAGGGCCCACCAGCACGCTGCTGAAACGGCCGCCGGGGCGCAGGTCGATGTGGGCTTCTTCCGTGCGCCAGGGCGCGGGGCAGAACCAGCGCATCAGCAGTTCGGGTTCGGTCCAGGCGCGCCACACCGCAGCGGGCGGCACGGGAACCGTGCGTTCCAGGATCAGTTCGGTCGTCATGGCGGTCATCCTTTCGGGTATTTGAGGTTGGCCTTCTTCACGAAGTCATTCGTCCAGACCGCAGCCAGGTCGATCTTCGCCTTGCCCACTTCGGCGTCGATGCTGGCCAGCGCGCGCAGCGCCGTGTCGGCGCCCTTCTCGGGGAAGCTGCCGTCGGGCGACAGGGCGCCTTTGGCGGCCAGGAAGGCGTCGATATAGACGGCGCGGTCGCCCAGCAGGTAGCCCTCGGGCACGGCGGTGATGATCTCGCTGGGGCCGGCGCCCTGTATCCACTTGTCGGCCCGCACCAGCGCGTTGGTCAGGGCCTGCACGGTGGCCGGGTGCTTGTCGATGAAGCTCTGTTGCGCGTACAGGCAGCCTGCCGGCATGGGCCCGCCGAAGACCTTTTCGGCCTCGGCGACGATGCGCGTGTCGGACACGATCTTCAGGTCGCCGCTGCGCTGCAGCAGCGTGATCACCGGGTCGAGGTTGCTGAGGGCGTCGATCTGCCCGGCACGCATCGCGGCCGCCGCGCCGGGGCCCGTGCCGACGCCGATGATGCTGACATCGGACGGTTTCAAACCCGCCTTGGCGAGGATGAAGTTGACCATCACGTTGGTCGAAGAACCCGGCGCGGTGACGCCGATCTTCTTGCCCTTCAGGTCGGCTACTGCCTTGTAGCCGGCCATCGTCTTGGGGTTCACGCCCAGCACGATCTGCGGTGCCCGGCCCTGCAGCACGAAGGCGCGCAGGCGCTGGCCCTTGGCCTGCATGTTCACGGTGTGTTCGAAGGCGCCGCTGACCACGTCGGCGCTGCCGCCGACCAGGGCCTGCAAGGCGCGGGCGCCGCCGGCGAAGTCGACGATGTTCACGTCCAGGCCTTCGGCCTTGAAGTAGCCGCGCTGCTCGGCAATCGTCAACGGCAGGTAGTACAGCAAATTCTTGCCGCCCACCGCCAGCGTGAGCTTGGCTTTTTCCAGCGCGGTTGCGGGTGCTTGCGCACCAGCAAAACGCGGAGCGGCCAGCAGCGCGGCGGTGCCGGCCAGCAAGAGGCGGCGTCTGTGCATGGGTCTGGTCTCCTCGGGATGACGAGCACTCTAGCCCAGCCGCCCGCTGCCTAACATCGGGAGATGAACCCTGTCCTTCTCGTCACCGGCGGCAGCCGGGGCATCGGCGCTGCAACCGCCTTGCGGGCCGCCGCCCGCGGCTGGGATGTCGCCATCAACTACACCCGCGATGAAGCCGCCGCGCAGGCCGTGGCCGCGCAGGTGCTGGCGATGGGGCGGCGCGCGCTGGTGCTGCAGGCCGACGTGGCCGATGAGGCCGCCGTGCTGGCGATGTTCGGCCGCATCGACAGCGAACTCGGCCGCCTGGGCGGGCTGGTCAACAACGCCGGGGTGGTGGACGTGGCCGCGCGCATCGATGGCGGCAGCGTGGCGCGCTGGCAGCGCATGTTCAACGTCAATGTCATCGGTTCGATGCTGTGCGCGCGGGAAGCCGTGAAACGCATGAGCACCCGCCATGCAGGCGGGCGCGGCGGCAGCATCGTCAACCTGTCGTCCGCAGCGGCCAAGCTGGGCGCCGGCGGCCAGTACGTGGACTACGCCGCGGCCAAGGGCGCCATCGACGTCTTCACCTTGGGCCTGGCCCGCGAAGTGGCCACCGAGGGCATCCGCGTCAACGCGATCCGCCCCGGCATCATCGAAACCGACATCCACGCCAGCGGCGGCGAACCCGACCGCGCCGCGCGCATGGCGCCGCTGGTGCCGATGCAGCGCGCCGGCTCGGCCGAGGAATGCGCGGCGGCCATCGTCTGGCTGTTGTCGGACGAGGCCAGCTACACCACCGGCGCAGTGCTGGACGTGACCGGCGGGCGCTAGCACCACCCGGATCCGCACTCGCCGTGCGGTCATGCGGCCCAGCTTGCCGCTGGCGGCTAGCCTCGGGGTACCACGGCCCGCGTCACGGGCCGGTCTGCACCCATGCCCCACACCCTCAGCCTGATCACCACGCTGGCCGCTGCTTTCGGCCTGGCCCTCGTCTTCGGTTTCATCGCCGCCCGGCTGGGCCTGCCGGCCCTGGTCGGCTACCTGGTGGCCGGCATCGCCATCGGGCCGGCCACGCCCGGCTTCGTGGCCGACGCCAACATGGCCGCGCAACTGGCCGAAGTGGGCGTGATGCTGCTGATGTTCGGCGTCGGGCTGCACTTCTCGGTGGCCGACCTGCTGGCGGTGCGGCGCATCGCCGCGCCCGGTGCCGTGGTGCAGATGGCGGTGGCCACGGCCCTGGGCGCGGGCGTGGCCCTGTGGTGGGGCTGGGGCCTGGGCGGCGCCCTGGTGTTCGGGCTGTCGCTGTCGGTGGCCAGCACGGTGGTGCTGCTGAAGGCGCTGGAAAGCAAGGGCCTGGTCGACACGGCCGACGGCCGCATCGCCATCGGCTGGCTGGTGGTGGAAGACCTGGCGATGGTGCTGGTGCTGGTGCTGCTGCCGGCCTTCGCGCCCATGCTGGGCGGCACGGCGGCTGTTGGCCCGCAACGCGGCATCGGCTGGAGCGTGCTGATCACGCTGGCCCAGGTGGCGGGCTTCATCGCCTTCATGCTGGTGGTGGGGCGCCGCCTCTTCCCCTGGCTGCTGTGGCAGGTCACCAAGACCGGCTCGCGCGAACTGTTCACGCTGTGCGTGGTGGCGGCGGCCATCAGCATCGCCTACGGGTCGTCCGAGGTCTTCGGCGTGTCTTTCGCGCTGGGGGCTTTCTTCGCCGGCATGGTGCTGCGCGAATCGGAATTCAGCCACCGCGCCGCCGAGCAGACCTTGCCGCTGCAGGACGCCTTCGCGGTGCTGTTCTTCGTCTCGGTGGGCATGCTGTTCGAGCCGCGCATCCTGATCGAGCAGCCGCTGCAGGTGCTGGCCACGGTGGCGGTCATCGTGGTGGGCAAGTCGGCGGCCGCGCTGGGCCTGGTGCTGCTGCTGCGCTACCCGGCCAAGACGGCGCTGCAGGTCTCGGCCAGCCTGGCGCAGATCGGCGAGTTCTCGTTCATCCTGGCCGGCCTGGGGATGCAGCTGGGCCTGCTGCCCAAAGAGGGGCAGAGCCTGATCCTGGCCGGCGCGCTGATCTCCATCGCGCTGAACCCGCTGGTCTTCAGCGCGGCGGCGGCCGTGCAGCGCTGGCTGCAGCAGCACCCGCGCTACGCCAGCGGCGTGGCGCCGGTCGAGAGCCCGCTGGCCAGCCTGCCGGTGGCCACCGAAGCCCAGTTCCTGCACGGGCAGGTGGTGCTGGTGGGCTGGGGCCGTGTGGGCAAGCGCATCGCGGCCGGGTTGAAAGCCCAGGGCCTGTCGCTGGTGGTGGTGGAACAGAACCGTGAATACGTGCAGGCCTTGCGCGCCCAGGGCCAGGCGGCCATCTGGGGTGACGCCACCGAGGACGCGACGCTGATCCAGGCCCACATCAAGGACGCCAGCGTGCTGGTCATCGCCACCCCCGAAACGCTGCAGGTGCGGCCGATGGTCGATATCGCGCGGGCGCTGAACCCGCAGGTGCGCATCCTGATTCGCAGCCACAACAGCGAAGAGGCCGCGCTGCTGGAGCACGACGGCGCCGGCTCGGTGTTCGTCGGCGAACGCGAACTGGCCGACGCCATCGTGCGCGCGGTGTTGCAGGCGGTGTCGGTCCGCCGGCCCTCAGGGTTCGCGGGCGAACAGACGGCCACGGTGCCTGGGGCCTAAAACGCAGCCTGGGCCGCAGGCGAGCGGCCCCTCGCTGCAGCCCCAAACACCGGAGTCACCCCATGCCCATCGTCACCGAAATCATGTCCACCGAAGTCCAGATGATCGCCCCCGAGGCCACGCTGCGCCAGGCCGCCCAGATGATGCTGGAGCAGGATGTGGGCGCGCTGCCGGTGTGCCAGGGCACGACGCTGCTGGGCATGGTCACCGACCGCGACATCACGGTGCGCGGCGTGGCGGCCGGGCTGCTGCCCGATGTCGCCAGCGTGGCTGCAGTGATGACCCAGAACCTGGAGTTCTGCACCGAGGACCAGGACACCGAGGACGTGATGGCCACCATGGGCCACGCCCAGGTGCGGCGCCTGCCGGTGGTGAACCTGGCGGGCGAGCTGGTGGGCATCGTCTCCATCGCTGACATGGCGCGGCGCCAGCCCGGCCCGGTCAAGCAGGCGGTGAGCGCCATCACCGAACCCACGCCGCCCGACGTGGGTTGAGGTGGGTTGACGGGGGCTGACGCCGTCTGCGGCCGTCAGCAGCCGTCAGCAGCCGTCAGACCACCGCCTGCCGGGCGTAGCCACGCAGTTGCGTCAGCAGCTTTTTCGCGGCCGCCCGGTTCGCCGCGGTCTTCATCAGCGCGGCGCTTTCCAGCACCCAGCCCACGGCGTCCAGCACCTGCACCCAACGCGCCACCCCCGGCACCTGGGCGTGCAGCGCCGCGTAGGCGGCGGCCAGCGCCGGTTGGCGCTGCGCCCCCTGGCCGGCCGCCAGCGCTTCGAAGAGGTCCAGCTGGATCAGGCCGGCATGGGTGGGGAAATCGGGCTCGCTGTCGTGCACGGCCTGCAGGCTGCGCCGGGCCCGGGCGGTGCTGGCGCTGTCCAGGGCATGCGCCGTCTTGTCGCCGGCATGGCACACCAGTTCCGTGGCCATGCGCAGCAGGGCCGGCTCGAAGAGGCGCGCGCTGCCGGCATCGGCGGCGGCGGTTTCGGCGCGGCCGTAGGCCTGCAAGGCCATGGTCAGCGAACCGGTACTTTCCGCGGCCATGCCGCCCCGGGCCTGCAACTGCGCCTGCCGCTGCCAGGCCAGGCCCATCAGGGTCAGGCGTTCGACGGTGGGCTGCAGGGCCACCAGGGTTTGCAGTTCGCGCAGGGCGCTGGCCAGTTCTTCGCGCACCGGCGCGGGCTCGGTGCCGCCGGCGTCGGTGGCGTCGCCGGCCCCCGGGTTCTGGGCGATGGCCCAGGCGCGTTCCACCTGCAGCTTGCCCAGCTGTTCGTGGGCCTTCACCGACGCGCTGGCGTCGTTGGCGCGCAGCGCGCGGCCGTACCAGGCGATGGCGGCGTCCACGTCCTGCGCGGCTTCCCAGGCCACGCCGAAGGCCTCGGCCACCGCACCCATGCCGCCCCAGCTGTCGCCGTGGTGGTCTTGCAGTTCACGCAGCTGGGCGCGCGCCTGGGTTTGCTGGGCAGCCAGGTCGCCGGTGGCATAACGGGTGCGGATGGCCAGGTCTTCCAGCACCAGGGCCAGCCCGGCGGCTGAGGCGATGCCTTCGGCCACCCCGGCGGCACCGCTGCGTGCATCGGGCTGGCGGGTGGACAGACTGACGGCCTGGGCGTCGCCCGTGCCCCGGCGGAAGACCCAGTTCGGGTCGCCATAGCACTGGTAGGCCGCCCAGGTCTTGCTGTGGGGCACGCGCGTCCAGGTGTCTTCGCGCGCCTGCCCCACGGCGGCGATGAAGGGCTGGCCGGCCAGCAGCGCGCTGTAGAAGCTGTTGGCGAAGATCTCGGCGGCGTCGTCGTCCACCGCCCAGCCCGCAGCCACCACGCAGCGCACGCCCATCTGGATCAAGGCGTCGGCCATGCCGGCGGCGAAAGCCACCGGCTGGTCGATGCTCAGCGTCTGCTTGGCGTCATGCCCACCCAGGTGGCAGCAGTTGACGAAGACCAGCTCGGGCACGGTTTCCAGCTTCTGGATCTCGTCGGGCCCCAGGAACACCCCCTGCGACAGCACCACGCCGCCTTTGGACAACAGGGCACCGGTCTTCTCGTCTATCTGCTTGGGGGCGCCGTGGCCGGCCACGTGCACGATGCGGTAAGGCCGCGCCATCAGCGCGCCGATGATCACGTCGAACTCGTCGTCGTTGACCAGCGCCTGCAGCAGCTTGGGCCCCACGCCCCCCGGCCCGCCCAGCAGTTGCGCCACGGCCTGCGCTTCGCGCTTGGCGCCCTCCAGCGGCGGGTAGGCCGTGCCTTCGGTGTTGGGCGCACCGATGACCAGCACCGCGTCTTCGGCGTTGGCGTCCAGCGGGTTGTTGCGGAAGGTCTCGGTGCTGAGCGTGCGCAGCAGCTGGGTCCGGATGGACCAGGGCTTGAGCGCGCCGCCGATGTGCGCGCTGTCGCTGTCGGCCGGTGCGGTGTCCAGCAGTTCCCAGGGGATGGGCGCGGTGCGGTCGTCCAGTTTCAGCACCGCGCGGTCGGTGCCGCTCAGGAAGGGTTTCAGCTCCAGCGGCACCAGCAGCTGGAACAGGGTGTGGCCCAGGCGCGGGTCGCTGCTGCGGGCGGTGGCCGCGCGTTCCACCAGCTTGCGCACCAGCGCGGGTTGGGTGTGCTGGGCGCGCACCTCGCTGCGCGCGCGGCGGGTGTCCAGTTCGAAGGAAATCTGGCCGTCGGCCGGGCCGGTGATGCTGATCAGGTCGTAGTTGGCGCCGCGGTAGCCGCTGTCGGGTTGGCGGCGCAACGGGCCCACGCCGCTGGTGATGCGCTCGTCGATCACGTAGGCCTTGGGGTTGGCCTCGGCCAGCAGGCGCAGGCCGCGCCAGGCTTCGGCGGCGCGGTCGAGGTACCACTCGACGATGACCAGCCGTGAAATCAGCGGCCAGCCGGTGCCGGCCAGGCGCTGGTTGGCCAGCCACACGCCGCGTGCGATGGCGCGCGCCGCGCCGCCCGCCGAAACGCCCAGGCCGCCGCTGCCGATCAGCGTGGCTGCCATCTCGATGGGGTCGTCAGGGCCGTGCCCGGCCTCGTGGGCCCGTTGCGACCAGGCCTTCACGCCCTGGCTGACGGTGGTTTCCAGATCGGCTGCGGTGAGGTTGCCCTCTTCACCCAGGCCGACCACGATGGCCGCTGCCGGGTGCGGGGCCTGCCACGGGTTGTCCGGGTCGATCTGGCGGTTGAAGAAGGTGCGCTGGGTGCCGGTGTCGCTGGGGTAGAGGCCCGCGCTCAGCGACTGGGCCATCACGCCGCCCAGGTGGCGGTCGACCACGGCTTCGGTGCCGGTCAGGTTCAGTGAACGGTAGTGGCCGATCATCAGCGGCTGCTTGACGAAGGTCAGGCTGCCGTTGAGCACCGTCACCTGCACCGGCGGCAGCGCGCCGCGCCCGGTGCGGGCGCTGCTGGCGGCATCGGTGTCGCCCGCGCCCGAGCGGCTGAAGACTTCGCCCTCGCCACCGGCAGGCAGTGCCGAAGCCGGCCGGCGCGACGGCCGGTTGCGCCGCAGCACCGCTGGCGCCGGCGCAGCGGCGGGCCCGCCCCGGGTGGTGTTCGCCGCCAGCGGCGTGGCCAAGGTCGGCAAGCGCGATGTGGTGCCGTGCACCAGCAGGTCGGCATAGGCGTCGAAAGCCTGTTGTGCACTGGGCAGGCTGCCGTGTTCGCAGTTCAGCTTCCAGGTGCGCACGCCCGGCAACAGCGCCGACGCCAGCGGCACGCGGCCGTCGCCGTCGGCCGATTCCAGGTAGGTGAAACCGTCGGCGCCGACTTCGAAACCCACCGGCGTGGCGGCCGCCTGGCCCACCACCAGCAGCACCTTGTCCACACAGGCCTTGATGGCGGTGCCGACCTGCGCGTCCAGCTTGGCGCGCAGGTCCTGCGCCTGTTTCAGCACGCCCTGCGGCGGCACGCCCCAGGTGTAGACCAGGCCCATCGCTTCGCCGGCGTAGCGGTGCCACCAGTTCTTGTCTTCCTCGCGCTTCACGTCATCGTCGGCCAGCTGTTGCCAGGTGCTGGCCACGGCCAGGCCCTGCTTGTCGTCCAGCAGGTTGGCCTGCAGCTGCAAAAAGCCCGGCATCTGCGCCATCAGGCTGCGCGCCTTGCGGTTGGCGAAGGGTGAACCGATGGCCGCCAGCGCGTTGCCGAAGGTGTCGTCGCCCGACAGCACCTGCATCGGCGCCCACGAGCCGCCGTTGGGCGTGCCCAGCATCACGAAGCGCGAGTCGGCGTGGGCCATCAGGCGGTTCCAGGTGGTGGGGTCCACCAGCTGCAGCGTGCGCGCCAGCAGGCCGCCCATCGAATGCGCCAGGATGCGCACCGGCTGCTTGGTGGTGGCGCGCGCGTCCAGTGCCAGCTGGATGCGGGCGGCCAGGCGCAGGGCTTCTTCCTGCAGCGGCCGGCGCCAGTCGTAGCCGAAGGGGATGACCTCGTGGGTGTGGGCCAGGTAGGCCGTGAGGTCGCTGTAGACGGCGCCGATGGGGCCGTCTTCCTGCACCCCGTCGGCACCGCCGGGCTGGTAGGCCAGGCGCTCGAAGCCGCCGATCAGTCGCGGGCTGAGCCAGATGCGTGCGGCCGCGTCGGCAGGGCCCTGCTTGAGGTTGCTGCCCAGGATGCCGGGCAGCACGAACACGGCCGGCTTGCGCGGGTCGGCCGCGCTGGCGGTGGCTTCGTCGAACAGGCCGCGCTGCCCCGTGGCGTCTTGCCCGGCCCACGACAGCGGGCCTATGGCCTGGAAGCCGGCCGGCGGCAGGCTGTCGACGAGCGCGCGCACCACGGCGTTGGCGGTCTTGTCGTTCTCGAAATAGGCGAAGTGGGTGACGCCCGGGCCCTGGTCGAGCAGGAAGGTGGCGCCCCCGGCGCGCGGCGCGCCGCCGTACATGGAATTCGTGTTGACGACGATGTCGTTGTCCGTCCAGTAGTAGGCGTCGGCCAGCAGCGACTTCAGCCAGCTGGCGATGGTGTTGCCGTGCTGCAGGTCGCCGGCCACCACGCGCAGGTCGCCCGGTATCCCCGCCGTCCCCGGGCCGCCGGGTGTGGGCGGCAGCGCGGTGTTCAACCAGTTCACCAGCGGCGAGCCGGGCATCATGGCGGCCAGACCGGGTATCTCGGCCGGGTCGGCGCGGCGGCGGGCCACCTCGCCGATGAAGTCGACCAGCCCCGGCAGCAGCGGCAGGCCGGCCGCTTCCAGCGTCCACTACAACACCGACATGTAGGCGTCCAGCCGCATCGAAGCCAGCAGCGTGCCGCGCGCCGGGCAGGCCACGCGCACCACGCGTTCCACCCGCAGGTTTTTCAGCTTCACCTGCTCGGCCAGGTCGCGCAGTTCGCGCTGCTGGCCGGCGTAGGCCGGGTCGGCGAAGCAGGCACGGTCGGCGTCGGTGAGCACGCCTTTCACGCCAGCCAGACGGGCCAGCACCTCGGCCACCAGGCCGCCGCGCGAGTGGGTGACCAGGTGCAGCCGCGCGCCCTTGGGCAGCGCATCGACCAGCGTGCGCGCGTTGGCGATGGGGCTGGCGCCCAGCGTGGGGTGGTCCAGGGCGTAGACGCGCTGGCCATAACGCTCGAACAACTGGGCCACGCCGCTGCCGTGGCCCAGCCACAGCTTGCCGAAGGTGCTGACGGTTTCGACGAAAGTGCCGTGCAGCAGCACCAGCATCGGCTCGGTGGAGGCCGGCACCTGGGCCAGCTTGCGGCCGCTGTCCTTGAGCTTGTCCAGCCGGTCGGGGCGCAGCGCGTAGACGCCGGCATCGACCTGGCTGTCGACCTTGTTCACCACCAGGCCGGCCGCGAAGTCGGCGGCCTGGCCCTTGAACGGGCTGGCCAGGATCTGGAAGCCCGACACCAGCACGCGGCCGATGTCGGCCAGGTCGCGCGTGCCGGCGCCCACGCCGGTGCCCAGGCCGGCGCCCGGCCATTGCAGTTCCAGCGCCACCGGCACGTCGTCACCGGCGGCCGCGCCGCGCGTGCTGCCGGCCGGCTTGGCGCCGCGCAGCAGGTCGCGCGCGGTGGCCGGGTGCAGGTAGAGCACGGGCCCGTTTTCAATGTGCAGCACCACGATGTCTTCGCCCGGCACAGCGGTGGCGCGCACCGGCGCGCCACCGTCGCGTTGCAAGCCCACGCGCACCGAGGTTTTCACCAGCCCGGGCATGGCGGCGCCTGGCGGCCCTTCGCCGCCGCGCGTGGCGCCGGCCGTCACGATGGGCGCGCTGAGGCCCGGCACGGAGAAGGTGATCGGCAGGGTGTCGTCGGTGGCCATGTCAGCAGTGCTCCTGGTGCGCTGGGTCGTCACCGCGTGTGGACCGGTGAAGGGTCGTCAAGCATCGGGGCAAACCACGCGGCCGGCAAGCCGTGGCGTCTACCGACTTAGGGACCGCTGAAGGGTGCCCGCAGGCCCGCCGGCCTTCAGTCGGGCCGCGTGTTGTCGGGGCTGTCGCGGCCTTCGCGCGCCTGCAGTTCGCGGATCTCGCGGTGCGTCAGCCGGTGCACCTGCACGGGCGCCACGCCGGACAGCACGCCCAGCTTCAGCGCGGCGGTGTAGCTGAGGTCGATGACGCGGCCGGCCGAGAACGGACCGCGGTCGTTGATGCGCACGGTGATCTCGCGCCCGTTGGCCGGGTTGCGCACGCGGGCGTAGCTGGGGATGGGCATGGTGCGGTGGGCGGCGGTCATCGCGTACATGTCGTAGGTTTCACCGCTGGCCGTGGGCAGGCCGTGGAACTTGCGGCCGTACCAGGAGGCGCCGCCGTTTTCGTCCAGCGGCTGGTCGGCCGTCATCGGCACCCAGCGCTGGCCCAGCATCTCGTAAGGCTTGTTCGGCCCGCCCACGCGCAACGCTTCCACGCGCGGGCGGGCGTCGGGGGTGCTGGCCAGGTTGGGCGGCGGGTTGGCGCCGGGGCCGTCACGGCCGGGCGACAGGCCCGGTTTGCTGGCGCAACCGGCGAGCAGCGCCGCTGCAGCCAGCCGCGCTGCCCAGCCCCCGAAACCCGCGAAATCCCGCGACCGGGCCGGGCCGCTGCAGGGCGCCTGGGGCGCCACCTGCATCAGGGTGTGGCGGCGCGCGAGGCCTGCGCGTGCAGCAGTTCCACCCGTTCGCGCTTGAGCAGCTTGCCCAGGCGGTCCACGTCCTGGATGTCGATGGCCACCGGGTGCCCCAGCTTGGGCGAATACCAGACGGTGCGGCTCCACTTGGTGCTGCGCATGCCGTCAGACACCACCTCGTAGGACCAGCCGCTGCTTTCGATGGGCAGCGCTTCGAATTCACCAGCCGGCGTGTCGATCTTCTGCGCCTTGCCCACGCTGGTGGAACCCTTCCACTCGACCTCGCTGGGCTTGCTGCCGGCGCGCTGGATGGTTTCGGTGAAGCGCAGGTCGCGGCTTTCGCCGCGCTTGGGGTTGGACCACCACAGGTCCTGCGACGGTTCGAACTGCGAAACGCTGCCGTCGGCGTTGGCCAGCTTCTTCAGCCGGCCCTGCGCGTCCATCATCATTTGCTGGCCGTTGGCCAGCATCTGGCCGTCGGGCAGCACTTCTTCGATGGCCGTCGTGTAGCGGTTGATGACCTCGCCTTTCCAGGTGTCCATCACCTGGTAGGTGTAGGTGTCGCCCTCGGCGTAGCCGTAGGAATTGGTGCGCGGCGCGTAAGACGGGCGTTCGCCCCCTTCGGCATTGCGCACGGTGCGGTTGTCGGGGGTTTCAAGGCCCGGCTTGCCCGCTTTGGCAGCGCCAGGGCCGGCGGCGTTCGCAGGCGGGGCCGTGCCCATGCCCGTCCCTGCGGCATTGGCCTGGGCGAGCGGCTGGGTGGCGTCCAGCGCGCTGTTCGCGCCTTCGTTGGCCAGTCCGCTGGCATTGCCCGGGGCGGCGTTGGGGGCGACGTTGGCGGCGGCCTTGGCCACGGCCGCCGACGTCGGCGCGGCCGCTGCCAGTGCGGTCGGGCTGAACTGTTCCACCGGCAGGTCGCCCGTGGCCGCGCTGGCGCGGGGGGGTGTGCCGACGGGCGCGCGGGCCGCCGCTGCCGGCAAGCCGGCTGCCGGCGCTGCCGCTGAACCGAGCGGCACGCCGCCGACTTCAGCGGCTTGCCCGGCTTGCGCGGCCTGGGCCAGGCGCGCAACGGGGGTGCCCGGCGCGGCGGCGGCCAGCGGCAGACCCTGAACGGCCGACACGGCCTGGGCGGCTTGAGTGGCTTGAGCGGTCTGCGCCAGCAGCGGCGCAGCGGCGGCCGGTGCGGCTGCGGTGGCCGCACCCGCCGCCGTGGCGGTTGTGGCACCTGTCACGGCCGTCGCGGCTTGCGCGGCTGCGGGCACAGCGGCTTGGGTTGCAGCGGCCGCCACCGTGGCCGATGCGGCCTTGGCCGACGCCGCCTGCGCGGCGCGCGCGGCCGCAATCTGTTGCACGGCGGCGGCCTGCGGTTCGCCGGCCGAGCCCGAGACCGAGCGCACCGCCAGCGCCATCACCTGGCCGGCCGCCGAGCCGGCCACACCCAGCGCCGTGGTGGCCACGCTGACGGTGGCGGCCGCTTCCGTGGCCTTGGCCATCACGGCGGCCGTGGCCACGGTGCCCGCCACGCTGGCCACGGTGCCGGCCACGCCGGCGGCCGTGCTGATGGCGCTGCCCACGCTGGCCGCCTGCGACAGCAGGCTGGTCGGTGGGCGCGGCACGTCGGGCAGGCTGGGCGCTGAAGGGCTGGACGGCGCCGACGGTGCGGATGGCGTGTCGGCCACCGCGTTGCGCGCCGAGCTGGGTTTCATGTTGCCGTTCGACGGGGCATCGGGGTTCAGGCCGGACTGTGACTTGGGCACCCGGTCCAGCACCTCGGACACCGACTGTTCGCCGGCTGCAGCCCCACCGGCGGCCGTGGCGGTGGCGGCCGTCGTGCCGGCCGTCGTGGCGGTGGCGCCGGCCGTGCTGGCGGCGGCCGAAGCGGTGTGCCGGGTCAGCGCGCGAGCGGCCTGGCTGGCGGCTTCGCGGGCGATTTCTTCGGGCGTGCGCGGGATCACGTCGAGCAGCGACGCTTCGGCCAGCTCTTCGTTGTCGGTGTCGCCCGCGATCCACAGGTCGTTCTGTCCCAGGCTGCCGTCGTACAGGCTGCGGTGGGTGGCGCGCAGCACCTCGGGCGCGCGCTTGCGCGGTGCCAACAACTGCCCCACCAGCGCACGGGCGAAAGGCGATGCCGCCAGTTCACGCGCGTCGGTCGGCGGTGGGTTGGACAGGGCGCCCACGGCCGGCACATCCTGCGTCTTGCCCAGCGCATGGCCGTACAGCGCCATCATGCCGGGCGGCAGCCGTTGCGCGGCCAGGCCCGCGGCGGGCAGGCCGGCCAGTGCCGGGTTCTGGTAGGCGGCATCGACGACCAGCATGCGCGGGCTGTCGGACGGGCCCATCAGCGCATCGACCACGTCAGACAGCGGCACGCCGGTCTTCAGCCACTGGGCCTGGCGTTCGGCCAGCGGCAGCGCCGGGTCGAGGTTGCTGTCGCGGGGCAGCAACAAATTCTGGCCGTTCACCTGGGCGCCCAGGCCCGCCACGTAGGCGAAGCCCACGCCGCCGGGTTGCAGGCGGTCGTGGAATTCCTTCAGCGCGGCGCGCAGGTCGGCGCTGCCCAGGTCTTCGCGCAGCATGACGACGAAACCGCCTTCGCGCAGCGCGGCGGCCACCGCCTGGGCGTCGCGCCCGGCGCTGTCCACCACCTGGCGGGCGCCGACGGTGGAAATGCCCACCACCAGGGCCAGGCGCTGGCGGCCCATGCCCAGCATCGCGGTGGCGGCGCGCACCGGGCGGGGCACGGCCACGCCCAGGTCTCGCAGTTCGGGCAGCTTCAGGTTGGGGCCGGGCGCGGTGGGCGCGCCGACGCCGGTGTCGGGCGCCAGGGTGGCCCGCGTCGTGGGCGCTTCAGCAGCGGGCGTCGGGCTTTGCGCCTGGGCCCAGGCTGCAACCAGGCACCAGGGTGCCGCCGTCCAACGCCGCTTCACGGCTGAAAAATAAGTCTTGCGCTTCATGTTTGCCACCCTTGCCCGGCGCAGTGTAGCCAGCCCAAGGCGGACTGTGACAGACGGTCACACACCCAGCATCCACCGGTCGAGGGGGCCGCCGGCCCATCCGGTGAGCCGCGCGGCGGAGCCCCTGCCGCTCAGGCGATCGCGCTGGCGTTGGCGATGGTGTCGGCGCTGGCGTGGCGGCCCAGGAAGGCCGCGCAATCGGGTGCCGACAGCGGCCGGGCGATGAAATAGCCCTGCACGGTGTCGCAGCCCAGGCGGCGCAGGAATTCCAGCTGGGTGGCGGTTTCCACGCCCTCGGCCACCACGCCCAGGCCCAGGCTGTGGGCCATCTGGATGGTGGCGGTGCAGATGGCCGCATCGTTGGCGTCGTTCTCGATGTCCATCACGAAGCTGCGGTCCAGCTTCAGGCAGCTCAGCGGCAACTGCTTCAGGTAGGCCAGGCTGGAATAGCCGGTGCCGAAGTCGTCGATGGCCAGCGCCACGCCGAAGTGGCGCAGCTGGCGCAGCAGCGCGGCGGTGCGCGCTGGGTCGCGCATGGCCACGCTTTCCGTGATCTCCAGTTCCAGCGCCGAACCCGGCAGACCATGGCGGTGCAGCGCCTGGGCCACCTGTTCGGGGAAGCCGTCGCCGCGCAACTGGTGGGCCGATAGGTTGACGGCCATGCACAGCCCCGCGTGGCCGGCCGCGCGCCACAGCGCGACCTGGCGCAGCGCCTCTTCCAGCACCCAGGCGCCGATGGCCTCGATCTGCCCGGTGTCTTCGGCCACGGGGATGAACTTCAGCGGCGGGATCAGCCCCATCTCGGGGTGGCGCCAGCGCACCAGGGCTTCCAGGCCGACGATGCGCTGGCTGGTCAGGTCGAGTTGCGGCTGGTAGTGCAGGAACAACTCGCCGCGTTCGATGGCGCCACGCAAGCCGGCTTCCAGCGCCAGGCGGTCCTGCGTGGCCTGGTTCATCGCGGCGGTGAAGAACTGGGCGTTGTTCCGCCCGGCTGCCTTGGCGTGGTACATCGCGGCGTCGGCGTTCTTCATCAGCGTGTCGGCGTCTTCGCCGTCGGCCGGGAACAGCGCCATGCCGATGCTGGGCGTGGAGTGCAGTTCGTGCCCGCGCACGGTGTAAGGCCGGCCCAGCTCGGCCAGCACCTTGGCGGCCACGGCGGCGGCGGCGCGCGCGGCGTCCTGGCCAGTGCCGGTCAGCACCAGCACGAACTCGTCGCCGCCCAGGCGGGCCACGATGTCGCTGTCGCGCACCAGCGCGCGCAGGCGCTGGCCCACTTCCACCAGCAGGCCGTCGCCCACCGGGTGGCCCAGGGTGTCGTTGATGTCCTTGAAGCGGTCCATGTCGATGAACAGCATCGCCAGCTGGCCGGTGTCGCGGCGGGCGGCCGCCATCGCCTGTTCCAGCCGGCCGTGCAGCAGCACGCGGTTGGGCAGCTGGGTCAGCGTGTCGTGGTGGGCCAGGTGGCGGATGCGGTCTTCGGCCTCCTTGGCTTCGGTCACATCGATGGAATTGGCAATGTGGTGGGTGACCTGGCCATCCGCGTCGCGCAAGACCGAGACCGTCAGCCATTTCGGGTAGACGCGGCCGTCCTTGGTGCGGTCCCACAGCTCGCCGCGCCACATGCCGGTGGCCGCGACGGACTGCCGCATGGCCTCGACATCGGCGGCGGTGGTCAGCGCTGAATTCAGCCTGGCCGGCAGCTGGCCGACGATTTCGCCCGGCGTGTAGCCGGTCTGCCGAACGAAGGCCGGGTTGACTTCGACGATGCGGTGTTCGTGGTCGGTGACCATGATGGCCTCGCCGCTGTGCTCGAAGACCTTGGCCAGCAACTCGATGCGTTGGCGGGCCCGGCGGTTCTGCTGCTGCAGCCGCCACAGCACCATGCCGCAGGCACCGTAGAGCAACACCATGCCGCCGCAGAACGCCACCACCGCGCGGCGTTGGGCGTACCAGTCGGCCAGGTACGCCTCGCTGCCGGCGCCCACGATGACCACCAGCGGCACCAGGCCCAGCCGGCGGAACGAGAAGGTGCGCTCGACGTCGTCGGTCGGGCTGACGGCGTGGTACGTCGCCCGGCTGTTGCCACTGTTCACCAGGCTGCGCAGCCTGGGCGACACGCGCTGGCTGCCCACCGCTTCCGCCTCGGAGCCCGGGGCCTCGGGATAGCGGGCCAGCAAACCCAGCGACAGGTCGCGCAGGATCACCACGCCACTCGGCCCGGCGTTGATGGTCTGCAGCTGGCGCTGCAGGTAGCTCAGCGGCACGGCGGCCGACACCGCGCCGGCAAACTGGCCGTCGGCGCTGCGGTAGCGGCGGCTCAGCGAGACGATCCAGTTGCCGGCGACCTTGCTCACCACCGGGCTGCTCAGGAACAGGCCGGCATCGGGCCTGTCGCGCTGCGTGATGAACCACTCGCGGTCGGCAAAGCTGAACGAGCGGGACCCGACGGCCGCTGTGCCTTTGCCCAGGATCAGCCGACCCTGAGCGTCGGTGATACGCAGCCCTTCCAGTTCAGCCCGGTTGGCGATCTGCGACTGCAGATGGGCGTTGGCGATGGGCACGTTCAGCGCGCCGCGTGCCAGTTGCATTTCCAGGTGGTCGACGATGGAGTTCAAGGCCATGTCGACTTTCTCCACGTTGGCCGTCAGGCTGCGTTCCAGCGCCTCGGCCAGGTTCTGCGTCAACAACTCGGCACGCTGTTCGAACTGGTCGTGGCTTTCCCGCAGCGCGTAGGCGCCGAGGGCGAAGAACATCAGCGGCGGCAGCAAGGCGCCTAAAAACAGCAGCGCCCGCAGCCGGCGCTGGGCGCGGGCGGAGGCGTACGGCTTCGGGGGCGTGGCAAACATGGGGCGGGGCGGTACGAACGGCCTGCGCGGACGCGGCGTCGACAGTGACAGTCCCCGGATATCGGCAGCGCGGGTCAGCAGTGAAGCGCTGGGGGGCGTGGGCTGCGCGGCAAAGAAGCGCCAAGGCCCGTCGGGAGCGCGTTGGGCACGCGCTGAACCAGTTGGTGCGACCGGCAAGAATCGAACTTGCGACTAAGCCTTCGGAGGGCCCAATGATATCCACTTCACCACGGTCGCTCGGGGTAACCGCACATTCTACCGTCCGAGGGAGCCGCCTCGTTCCGGGCTGGGCGCCGGGTGCCTGCCCGGGCCATGGTCAACCCCTATAATCGACGGGTTTTCGCCAGCGCGTGCTGGCGTTTTTCCGCAGGCCGGATTTGAGGATTTCATGAGCGACAAGCCCCATCCCGCAACCCACGACGCAGCCCACGACGCCGACGCGCACGACCTTCCGCACGAAGGTCCGATCAAGACGCCCAAGCAGTTGATTGCCACTGTCGTCGCGTCCTTTGTCATCCCCATCATCGTCATCATCCTGTTGGTGAACTATGTCGACATGGGCGCCCGCACCGGTGCCGGCAGCACCGGCCTGCAAGCCGAAGCGGTTGCGCTGCGCCTGCAGCCCATCGGCGCGGTGACGGTGCGCGATGCTTCCGCGCCGGCCGTGTTGCGCACCGGCGAGCAGGTCTTCGCCGGCCAGTGTTCGGCGTGCCATGCCAGCGGTGCCGCCGGTGCGCCCAAGGTGGGCGATGCCGCAGCCTGGGGCCCGCGCATCAAGACCGGCTACGAGGCGCTGCTGAATTCCGCGCTCAAGGGCAAGAACGCCATGGGCGCCCAGGGCGGTGGTGAATACAACGACACCGAAGTCGGCCGTGCCGTGGTCTACATGGCCAACCAGGGCGGCGCCAAGTTCGACGAGCCCAAGGCGCCGGCCCCGGCCGCCTCGGCTGCCAGCGCGCCCTGACGGCACCGCACCGCACCGCGTTCAGCGCCCGCCGAAAAGACCGCCCGCCAGGCGGTCTTTTTTCATGGTCGGCGCGCATCCGGGGCGGGGTTGGCGGCGTAAAGCCACCGGGTGAACCGCTGCAACCTGCCCCGTCCGCCCTGCCTGTCTTGTCCTCGTTACGCACCACGTCGCACCTTGCCGTGTGCAATGCCCGGCGTGGCCGAACCCCGGTCAGTCGGGCCGGGGCTGCAAGACGTAGCCGAAGCGAGCCGGCATCTGCGCGAAGGGCAGCTCGGTCGGCTGCCAGCTGTCGGGCTCAGCGTGCCCGCTCGCCTCGACGGCCTGCGCCGCCACGCCCATGTCCATGCTGTGCACCAGGCCGTAGCCGATGTCGGTGTCCAGGAACAGCCGGCCCGCTTCGTCCAGCCAGGCGCTGCGCACCACCGCCGGCAGGCCGGTGTGGCTGGTCACGGGCCAGCCCGGTGCGTCGGCCACGCGCCACACGTAGGGCGCCGCTTCCAGTTGCAGGTAGACGCGCTGCGGCCCGTTCTGGAAGAACCAGGCGCCTCGGGCATCGGCGGCGTAGTTGCGTTCGATGAAGGCGCGCAGCTTGTCGTGTTCGATGCGGCTGCCTTTCACCTGCGGGAACGGGCCGGCGTGCTGGATGCGGTCGTCGCGCATGTACCAGTTGCCGCGTGCGTCCAGGGCCAGCCAGCCGTAGCAGTGCGGCACGTGGGGCCACTTGCGCAGCGCGGCTTCGACGATGGCGTCCATGCCCCTGAGCCTACGCCTTCATCCGTGCTCGGCCAGCCAGGCGCTGACCGCCTGCGGCATGGTGAACACATGCCCCGGCGGGCGGCCCTGCGGGAAGCCGACGTGGCCGCCGTGCGCCGGTTGCCACAGCGTGACGTGACGGCCGACCTGCGCCGGGCCGGGCAGCGACGCCGCTGGCACGAAAGGGTCGTTGCGTGCGTTCAGCACCAGCGCCGGGATGCGGATGCGCGCCAGGTGCGGCTTGGCCGAGGCGCGCGCCCAGTAGTCGGGCGTGTCGCGGTAGCCGTGCAGCGGCGCGGTGAAGACATCGTCGAATTCGTAGAGCGTGCGGGCAGCGAGCAGCCGGTCGCGGTCGAACAGGCCCGGGTGCAGCGCCAGCTTGGCCAGCGCGCGCGGCTTCATCGTGCCCAGGAACATGCGCGAATACACCATCCAATTGAAGCCACGGTCGATGGCGCGGCCCGCTGCAGCCAGGTCGATGGGCGAACTGACAGCGGCCACCGCCGACGCCGTGGCCGCTGCGCTGGCCCCGCTTTCCTGGGCCCAGCGCAGCAGCGCGTTGCCACCCAGCGAAATGCCCACCGCGAGCAGCGGCTGCGGGCTGGTGGCGCGCAGGCGTTGCAGGATCCAGCCGATTTCCTCGAAGTCGCCCGAGTGGTAGGCCCGGGGCGCGCGGTTCGGTTCACCCGAACACCCGCGGAAGTGCGGCACCGTGTAGGCCCAGCCGCGCTGCTGCGCCACGCCCGCGAAAGCCTGGGCGTAGGCGCTGGCGCTGCTGCCTTCCAGGCCGTGGAAGAGCACCAGGTGGCGGGCGCCGGCCGGCGCGGTGGGCAGCAGGTGGTCCACGTCGATGAAATCGCCGTCGGGCGTGGCCCAGCGTTCGCGCCGGAACTGCGGTGGCGGGCCGAGGTGGCGGCGTGAGCGCGTGGCCGCCCAGATGGTCTGCAGGTTGCCGCCCGGTAGCCAGGCGGGTGCGCGGTAGCCCTGCACCGCTTGCGCTAGCGCCGGGCGCGGTGGCCTGCGAGAGCGAGTGCCCCCAGCCCCGCCGCCCACAGCGCCCAGCTGCCCGGCTCGGGCACGGCGCTGGCCCACAACACGGCGTTACTGTCGGCAGCGTCGGCCAGCAGCGTGGCGTCGATCCAGCTGCGGTAGGCGCCTGGCTGCACGAAGCCCGAACCGATGGGCACGTCCTGCGCGTCGGTCAACTGGGCCGAACTCAGGCCCCAGAGCGCGCTGCTGTCGGTGACGTGGCCGGCGAACAGGCCGCCACCGCTGTCGCCGCCCTGCACGTAGACGGCGCTGTCCAAGCTGAGCAGGTAGTTCACCACCACAGGGGTCAGCGGGCCGGCGTCGTCGGGGTCGAGCATCACGGCCGATTCGCTGACGGTGCTGAAGGCCGCGCCGCGCGCCGGACCGCTGTTGGCGCCGCTGACGATGGTGAAGGGCAAGGCTGCAAAGGTGCCGTTGGCCACGGTGGCGTCATTGACGACCAGGTAAGGCGCCGTGCTGGCTTCGGGCACCAGGCGCAGCAGCGCGAAATCGTTTTCCGGGAAGGCACCGGCACCCGGCGCGAAATAGGTCGCGGCCACGGTGCGGCTGCCATGGCCGTTGCTGTAGGTCTGCCCCGGGCCCAGCGCGTAATGCACGACGGTGAAAACCCAGTCGGGCGTGACCTGCACGCCCTGGCCCACGGCCTCGAAGCTGGTCGTGGGCGTGGCGCCGACGATGGCCTGCGCCGGCGCGGTCAGGGCCGCCAGCAGCGTTGCCAGGGCCCATGTCGGGCGGTGCCGGGCGGTTTCAGACTTCATCGGTCGACTCCTTCTGCGCGCCAGAACAGACCCGTGGCAGCATCGCCAAGATTGTAGGGACAGCGTATGCAAACTTTGAATGAACGGGACTGGCCCGAAAAGAGCCGTGAACTGTCGCAGCTGCTGGCACGCGCCGGCCTGGGCGACCGCAAGGCCTTCGGCCAGTTGTACGAGCGCACCAGCGGCCATCTGTTTGCCGTGGTGCTGCGCATCCAGCGTGACCGTGGGCAGGCCGAAGACCTGCTGCAGGAGGTCTACGTGTCGGTGTGGAAGGCGGCGGCCAGCTTCGACGCCGCGCGCAGCCAGCCGCTGACCTGGTTGACGCACATCGCGCGCAACCGGGCCATCGACAGCCTGCGCCGCGCGCAAAGCCAGCCGCGCACCGAAAGCCTGAGTCGCGATGACGATGACGAGCGCCCCGACCCCACCGCAACCCTGGCCAGCGGCGCCCCCGGCCCGCTGGACCTGCTGGGCCTGGCCAGCGACAGGCGCGAGCTGAACCAGTGCCTGGAACGGCTGAGCCCGCCGCAGCGCCAGAGCGTGGCGCTGGCCTTCTTTGACGGCCTGTCGCACGCCGAGGTGGCCGAACACCTGTGCGAGCCGCTGGGCACCGTGAAAAGCTGGGTGCGCCGCGCCCTGAACACCCTGAAAGGCTGCCTCGACCGCGCCGCCACGAACGACGCGAAAGTGGTGAACTGACATGGACTACGGAAAACCCGAACGGGCCGACGCCCTGGCCGCCGAATATGTGGCCGGCACGCTGCGCGGCCGCGCCCGCAGCCGCTTTGAGACGCTGCTGCCCGGCCACCCGGCGCTGCAGCGCGCGGTGCGGGAATGGCAGGCGCGCTTGATCCCGCTGACCACCGCCGTGCCCGAAGTGGCGCCGCCGCCGCGCGTGTGGCGCAGCATCGAAAGCCAGCTGTGGCCGGCACCGGCCGCGCAGCCCTGGTGGCAGCGCCTGGGCCTGTGGCGCGCGCTGTCCGGCACGGCGCTGGCCGGCGTGGTCGGCCTGGGCGTGATGCTGGGCAGCCCGCCGCCCGCGCAGGCCCCGGTGGTGGTGGTGCTGCAGTCCACCGGGGGCGACCCGGCGGTGGCCGGCAGCGTGGTGGCCAGCTTCAGCGGCGACGGCCGCGCCGTGGTGGCGCGCCCGCTGACCCGCGTTTCGCTGCAGACCGACCGCGTGCTGGAACTGTGGTGGGCGCCCGAGAAAGGTGCGCCGACGTCGCTGGGGCTGATCAAGGCCGACGGCACCACCCTGCTCAGCCGGGGCCAGCTGCCCGGCGGCTTGCGCGGCAGCGGCATCGACCACATGGCCGTCAGCGTCGAACCGCCGGGCGGTTCACCGACCGGCAAACCCACCGGGCCGGTGGTTTTCTACGGCAAGCTGCAGTTGTGAGGCCCGCCGTCCGCCTGCGCTGATGCTGGAAATGACCCTCGCCGTCGCGCGGCGCATCTTGCTGGAACAGTGGCGCCAGGGCCGTGGCCTGCTCTTCTGGGCCGTGTTTCCGGCGCTGATGATGCTGTTGTTCGGGCTGGTCTACGCCCACAACGCCAGCATGCGCGCCGGGCTGGACGCCGCCGCCGCCGGCATCCTGATGGGTGCGGCCTTGTTCTTCAGCTGCCTGGGCGGCACGGTGGCCATCGTGGCGGCTGAACGCGAGAGGCGCACGCTGCGCCGGCTGCTCGTCACGCCCTTGCGGCCGGCGGCCTACTTTCTGGGCGTGGTGCTGGCGCAGACGCTGCTGGCGGCCTTGCAGGTGGTGGTGCTGTGCGCCATCGCCCACGCCATCGGCGCGCGCTTCCACGGCAGCGTGGCGCTGGCGCTGCTGGTCATCCTGCTGTCGGTGTTCACCTATGTCGGCATGGGTTTCTTCTTCGGCGCGCGCTTCGCCCGGCGCAGTGAAGAAGTGGTGGTGGCGCTGTCGGCCTTCGGCGTGCCGCTGCTGGTGCTGGGTGGCACCTTCTTCCCGCTGGAACTGATGCCGGCCGCGATGCAGACCGTGGCGCAGTTCGACCCCATCCTGCACATGAACCAGGCGCTGAAAGGCGTGGCCGCCTACGGCCACGGTGTGGCCGAATTGCGCACCGAACTGGCCCTGCTGGTCGTCTTCTGCGCAGTGGCCCTGTGGTTGGGCGTCACGTCTTACCGTCACCTGCTGGCGGCCGGGGACCGCACATGACGGCGCTGCTGCAGATCAGCGGCCTGCACAAGCGCTTCGGCGCGCAGGCGGTGCTGCAGGGTCTGGACCTGACCGTGGCGCCTGGCGAGATCGTCGGCCTGCTGGGGCCCAACGGCTGCGGCAAATCGACGACGCTGGACACCGTCTGCGGCCTGCTGCGGGCCGACGCCGGGCAGGTGCTGATTGCCGGTGTACCGGTGTCGGCGCGCAGCGCGGCGCAGGTCGGCTACGGCCCACAGGACCCTGCGCTCTACCGCGACCTGCTGCCGGCCGAGAACCTGGACTTCTTCGCCCGGCTTTACGGCTTGTCAGCACCACGGCGGCGCAGCCGGGTGGACGAACTGATGCAGGCTTTCGGCCTGCTGCCGCACGCCGGCACGCGGGCGGGTCGGCTGTCCAGCGGCTGGCAGCAGCGGCTGAGCCTGGCGGTGGCCCTGGTGCATGCGCCGCGCCTGCTGGTGCTGGACGAACCCGGTGCCGCCGTGGACGTGGCGGCGCGCCGGCACCTGTGGACCCTGATCGAGGGCCTGCGCGCCGGCGGCACCACCATCCTGCTGACGACCCACCAGTTGCCCGAGGCCGAGCGCCTGTGCAGCCGCGTGGCGCTGCTGCAGGGCGGCCGCATCGCTGTCGTCGGCAGCGTGGGCGAGTTGCGGCAGCGCGTGCCGGCACAGGCCGTGGCCGACGTGCAGACGGCGGATGAGCCCGCCACGCTGCAACGCGCTGCGGCGCTGGGCTGGGCCGTGCGGCGCTACGGCGCGCAACTGTGCTGCCTGCTGCCGCAGCCGGCCACGCTGCGCGAGGTGGTGGAAGCGCTGGACGGTGCGGGCGTCACGGCGGTCAGCGTCACGCCAGTGACACTGGAACACGCCTACCTGGAGATCTTGCAGCCTGCCGCCGACGGCTGACAGCAGCCGGTTGAGCGGGCCTTCAGCGCCTGCGGCGGGCCACAGCCAGCGCACCCAGGCCCAACGCCAGCAGGGTGGCCGGGCTGGCCTCGGGCACGGGGGTTACCGCGAAAGAGTCGATCAGCGTGTCGGCCGATTGCGGTGCGTTTTGCGAGGTCAGGCGCAGCGTGTAGCTGCCGGCGGCCAGCGTGGCCACCAGGCTGCGCGCCTGCCACAGGCCGTCGGCATGCCAGGCGTCGTAAGTCCCGGTGGCCCCGACCAGCGCGCCGTTCAACACGGCGACCGTGTAGGGCGACGTGTGGAAGGCGGCGGGCAGGAACAAGGCGGTGTGGTCCGACCACGTGAAGGCGTAGCTGCCGGCGGTGGCCACCGTGAAGGACTGCAACAAGGGCGTGGCCGACGTGTTGCCGATGTCCGCGTACTGCAGGCCGCTGTCGGCCTGGGGCCAAAGGCTGGGGTTGCCAGTGAACTGGCCGGCGGCATCGGGGTTCATCACAAACTGGCCGCCCGTCCAGCCGGCGGCCGTGGTGCTGGTGTAGCTGCCGTCGGGGATGGCCGGCGACTCGAAGCTGGCGTTGACCAGGCTCTGGGCCTGGGCGGCGGCCGCGCAAGCCAGGGTCAGCGCGGCGCAGGCAGCAGGGCGGCGCAGAAGGTTCTTCATGGGCAGTTCCGGTTCAGGTTCAGGTTCAGGTTTCGGTCGCGCGGCTCAGCAGCGACGGCGCAGCAGGCTGCCCGAGATGCCGACCAGCCCCACCGCCCACAGCGCCCAGCTGCCGGGTTCGGGCACGGCCGCGGTGAAGGCCAGGTGGTCGATGGTCCAGGCGTCGCCCGTGGTGCCGTCCAGCGTCATGGTGGTGATGGGCGCCGTCCAGATGTCGCCGGGGCCGGTGCTGGGGGTGATGTCGAAGCGGTAGTAACCGTTGCGCCCGCCGCCGCTGGCGCCCGGCAGCGTGCCGAAGAAGGCGCCGTTGACGTAGACGTTGATCGGGTTTTCGTTCTGCTGCAGGCTGAAGCCGACCTGCTTGGTGCCGCCGGCGAAGTTGAAGGTCACGTCGGACCAGGGCACCGCGGTGCCGTAGTTCATCGAGTTGTTGTTGTTGGTGTTCAGCAGCACGTGGCCGCCGTCCCAGATGCTGCTGCAGGCCGTGCTGCCGCAGAAGTTGTAGAAGGCGTTGCCGAAGGCGTCGTCGCCGCCCAGGGACGTGGGGCGCGGGTCGAAGGTGCGCGGCAGTGTCGCGGTCGGGCCGTAGCCGCCGGCGCCGTTGCTCACGGTCACGCTCAGGCCCGGGGCCAGCGTGGTGTCCTCGAAGTCCTCGATCACCGATGCCGCGTTCAGGCCCAGCACGCCATCCGAAGCGCCCCAGGACGAGGCCGGGGTCAGGGCGATGGTTCCCGCAGCCTGGGTGGCGCCGACGGCCAAGGTGGACAGGGCGAGTGCGGCAAGGCGGGATAGCGACGACATGGACGGCTCCGAAGGTGCGGGGTAACGCATCTTCGGGGGCTGCCGCGCCGCCGTCCATCCCGCGTGCGCGGGCCCCACCGGTTGAGCTGTTGCGGCGCAAAAAGCGGCGTAGGGGCGCCGGCAGGGCGCTTCCGCTAGCGCGCAATCCCGTCGTTCACCCACCCGCCACCCAGCGCCTTGAACAGATCCACGCTGGCATTCAGCTGGGCCTGCCGGTTGCGCACCATGTCCAGCCGCGCGGCGGTGGCCGTGCGCTGGGCGTCCAGCAGTTCGAGGTAGCCCGCGTAGCCGGCGTCGAAGCGCGCCTTGGCCAGGCGTTCGGCGGTGTCGGCCGACCGCGCGCGCTGTTCGACATCGGCCTGCGATTCACCCGCCGCGCGGGCGTTGGCCAGCGCGTCGGCCACTTCCTTGAAAGCCGTCGCCACCGCGCCCTGGTAGGCACCCACCGCCTCACGCTGCCGCGCGCCGGCCTGGTCCACGCGGGCGGCGTTGCGGCCGCCGTCGAAGATCGGTGCCGTCAAACCGAAGCCCAGGCTCCAGAAGTGGGCCGGGCCCTTCAGCAGCGTGCTGAGCGCAGCGCTTTCCAGGCCGCCGGCGCCGGTCAATGTGAGCGTCGGGAACATCGCGGCGCGGGCCACACCGATCTGCGCGTTGGCCGAGACCAGCAGCGCTTCGGCGCGCTGCACGTCGGGCCGGCGTTCCAGCAGCGCCGACGGCAGGCCGGCCGGCGGTGCCGACGGCACGGTGGTGGCCAGCGTGCCTTCATCCAGCACCAGCCCCGGCTGCCCGGTCAGCACGCCCAGCAGCGACTGCGCCAGTGCGCGCTGGCGTTGCAGTTCACGCAGCTGCAGCGCGGCGTCGGCGCGCAGGATCTCGGCCTGCTCGGCGTCCAGCCGCGAACCGCTGCCGGCTTTCAGGCGCAAGCCGAACAGCCGCGCGCCGTCTTCGCGGCCCTTCAGCGTGCTGCGTGTGGCGGCCAGCTGCGCGTCCAGGCTGCGCAGCGTGAACCAGGCTTGCGCCACGGCGCCGGCCACCGTCAGGCGCACCGTGTCGCGCGCCGTGGTTCCGGCCAGCACTTGCGCGCGGGCGGCTTCGGTGGCGCGGGCCAGCTTGCCCCAGAAGTCGATCTCGAAAGAGGTGGACAGCGACAGCCTCAGGTCGTTGCCCTTGACGGTGCGGCCGCTGGTGTTGCTGGGCACCGAAGCGCCCAGTTCCGCCCGGCTGGCGTTGGCGCCGGCGTTGACCGTGGGCACCAGCGCGCCGTCGGCTTCACGCAGCTGGCCCTGCGCCTGTTCGACGCGGGCCACGGCCTGGGCGATGTCGGCGTTGGCGGCCAGCGCCTGTTCGACCAGGCGCGTCAGTTCGGCTTCGCCGTAGAGCGTCCACCAGTCGGCGGCGATCAGCACGGCCGGGGTAGCGGGAACTTGGGCGAGGCCGGGCTTGCTGCCCGCATATTGCGCCGGCAGGGTCACGGCCGGGCGTTGGTAGTCGGGGCCGACGGTGGTGCAGCCGGCGGCCAGCAGGGCCATCGCCAGAGTGGTGAGGTGGTTCTTCATGTTCAGACCTCCACGTCCGTCGGGCCATGCGAAATGACCGGGCCGTGGGAATGTTGCGGCCGGGGTTTGCGCGCCAGCAACGCGAAGAACAGCGGCACGAAGATCGGTGCCACGAAAGTCGCCACCAGCATGCCGCCGAAGACGCCCGTGCCCATGCTCTGCCGCGCCGCCGCGCCCGCGCCGGTGGCGATGACCAGCGGCACCACGCCCAGCACGAAGGCCAGCGAGGTCATCACGATGGGCCGGAAGCGCAGCCGCGCCGCTTCCCGCGCCGCCTCGGCCGCGCTCTTGCCGGCTTCCATGCCCTGCATCGCAAACTCGGCGATCAGGATGGCGTTCTTGGCCGCCAGGCCGATCAGCACCACCAGGCCGATCTGGAAGTAGATGTCGTTTTCCATGTTGCGCAGCCAGACGAACAGCAGCGCGCCCGTCATCGCAAACGGCACCGCCAGCAGCACGGCCAGCGGCACGCCCCAGCGCTCGTACAGCGCCGACAAGATCAGGTAGACCATGATCAGCGCGAAGCCGAAGGCAAACACGCTGGCGTTGCCGGTGCGCTTTTCCTGGAAGGCCTGGCCGGTCCATTCGATGCTGTACCCGGCCGGCAGCACCTGCTTGGCCACCGCTTCGACCGCCGCCAGCGCTTCACCCGAGCTGTAGCCCGGCTTGGCCCCGCCCAGCACCTTGGCTGCGACATAGCTGTTGTAGCGGTCCACCTGCTCGGGCCCGATCAGGCTGCTGACGGTGATCAAGGCCTTCAGCGGCACCATCTGTTGCGTGGTGCTGCTGCGCACGTAGATGTTGCCGATGTCTTCGGGCTTGGCGCGAAAGCGCGCGTCGGCCTGCATGGTCACGCGGTAGGTGCGGCCGCTCTTGTTGAAGTCGTTGACGTAAAGCGAACCCATCTGCGCCTGCAAGGCCGCAAACACGTCGTTCACCGGGATGCCCAGCGCGAGGGCCTTCTCGCGGTCGACCTCCACCCGCAGCTGCGGCACCGTGGGCCGGAAGAAGGTGTTGATGCCGGCCAGTTCAGGCCGCGCGCGCAGCGCATTCATGAAGTCGTTGGTGACCTGCGCCAGGCGCGCGGTGTCGCTGTCCAGCCGGCCCTGCACGAAGACTTCGAAGCCGCCGGCCTGGCCCAGGCCCAGGATGGCCGGCGGGTTGAAGGCGAAGGAAATGCCGTCCGGCAGGCCGAAGCCCATGCCACTCATTTCGGCGGCCAGCTGCACCGAACTTTGCGTGCGGTCTTCCCACGGTTTCATCGGCACGAAGATGGTGGCGGCATTCGATTTGCTGCCGCCGCCGATGAGGTCGAAGCCGTTGATGATGAAGAAGTTTTCCTTGGCCTTGTTGCCGTCCATCATGTGGCGCAGGCGCTCGGTGGTGGCCGCCGTGCGTTCCAGCGTGGCGCCGTCGGGCAGCACGGCCGCCGCGATGATGTAGCCCTGGTCTTCAGGCGGCACAAAGCTGCCCGGCACGCGGGTGAACAGGAAGCTGGCCAACGCCAGCACGCCCACAAAGCCGAGCAGGGCCACCGCGCGGCGGCGCAATGCGAAGTCCACCGCGCCAACGAAATGCCGGGTGATCCACCCGAAGGCCCGGTTGAAGGGTGCGAAGAAGCGCTGCGTGGCGGTCGGCTTGTCGGGGTCTTCGTGCTTCAACAGCAGCGCGCACAAGGCCGGCGTCAGCGTCAGAGCGACGATGCCCGAGATGACGACCGCGATGGTCACCGTCACCGCAAACTGGCGGTACAGCGTGCCGGCCAGTCCACCCAGGAAAGCCACCGGGATGAACACCGCGCACAGCACCAGCACGATGCCGACGACGGCACCGGACACCTCGCGCATCGCCTCGATGGCGGCGGGCATGGGTTCCATGTGCTCTTCGCGCATCAGGCGCTCGACGTTTTCCAGCACCACGATGGCATCGTCCACCACGATGCCGATGGCCAGCACCATGGCAAACAGGGTCAGCGTGTTGATGGAAAAGCCCATCAACCACAGCCCGGCGAAGGTGCCGATCAAGGACACGGGCACGGCCAACATCGGGATCAGCGTGGCGCGCCAGCTTTGCAGGAAGACGAAGACCACCACCACCACGATGAGCGCGGCTTCCAGGATGGTGTGCACCACTTCTTTGATCGACGCCGAGACGAAGCGCGTGGTGTCGTAAGGGATCAGGAAGTCGATGTCCGCCGGGAAGCGGTCGGCCTTCAGTTCGGCCATGCGCTTCTTCACCGCAGCGCCCACGTCCAGCGCATTCGCGCCCGACTGCGGGAAGACCGCCAGCGCGATGGCCGGTATGCCGTTGACGCTGTTTTCGGTGTCGTAGCTTTGGGCGCCCAGCTCGATGCGCGCCACGTCCTTCAGCCGCAGAATGCCTTGCGGTCCGGCGCTGCGCAGGATGATCTCGCCGAACTGTTCCGCTTCAACCAGGCGGCCGCGCGCGGTCACGGTGTAGACCAGTTGCTGGCCCTTGGGCGCCGGGTCGGCGCCGATCTTGCCGGCCGCGAACTGCGCGTTCTGCGCGGTGACGGCGGCGTTGATGTCGCCGGTGGTGATGCCCAGGCGGGCCATCTTGTCCGGCTGCAGCCACAGCCGCATGCTGTAGTCGCGGGCGCCGAAGATCTGCACCTGGCCGACGCCGGGCACGCGCTTCAAATCGTCCAGCACGTTCTGCGTGGCGTAGTTGCTCAGGAACAGCGAGTCGTAAGTTCCTTTGGGTGAGCTGAGTGCCACCGCCATCAGGAAATTGCTGCTGACCTTGGCCACCACCACGCCGTTGCGCCGCACTTCGTCGGGCAGGCGCGGCGTGGCCAGTTGCACGCGGTTGTTGATGTTGAAGGTGGCCTTGTCGATGTCGGTGCCGACGTCGAAAGTCACGGTGATGGTGGACACGCCGTTGCTCGACGACACCGAGCTGAAATAGAGCAGGTTCTCGACACCCGAGAGCTGTTCCTCGATGGGCGCGGCCACCGTCTTGGCCAGCGTTTCGGCCGAAGCGCCGGGGTAGGTGGCGGTGATGCTGACCGTGGGCGGCGCGATCTCGGGGTATTGCGCAATCGGCAAGATCTTCAGCGCGACCAGACCGGCCAGCACCACGATGATGGAGAGCACGGCCGCGAAGATCGGCCGTTCGATAAAGAAACGGGAATTCATCCGACGTCCTTCGGCTTAGCGCGCAGCGGCGGAAGCGGGCGCCGACGCAGCGGATGCCGCAGGCGCAGCCCCAGAAGCCGCAGGCGCAGCGGCCGCCGCATCTTTGGCCTGCACCGCCGCGCCGGGGCGCAGCTTCAGCAGGTTGTCGGTGATGACCTGGTCGCCGTCCTTCAAGCCCTTCAGGATGACCCAGTCTTGCCCGACCCAGCCGCCCACTTCCACCGGCGTGGGCGCGGCCTTGCCGCCCTGCACGGTCCAGACGATCTTGCCCTGCTCGCCGCTGGACACGGCGGCCTGCGGCACCAGCCAGGCCTTCTGCTGGCCCACCTGCACCTGGGCCTTGACGAACTGCCCGGGCAGCACGGCCAGCTCGGGGTTGGCGAATGCGGCACGCAGGCCCACGGTGCCCAGGCGGGCATCGACGCTGCTGCCGGTGAAGTTGAGTTTGCCGCCCACGCCGAGCGGCTGGCCGTCGGTGCCCAGCAGGCGCACGCTGGCACCACCGCCGGCCTTGCCGCCTTTCAACTGCGCCATTTCGCTTTCGCTGAACGAGAAACGCACCCAGATCGGGTCGGTCTGCACCACGCGGGTCAGCAGGCCGTCGGCCGCGCTGACCAAGCTGCCTTGCGACTTCTCTGCGCGGCCGCTGACGCCAGCGATGGGCGCCGCCACGGCGGTGTAGGACAGGTTCAGTTCGGCGTCACGCACACGGGCCTGCGCGGCGGCCACCGAGGCTTCGGCGCTGCGCTGGGCGGTGGCGGCGTCATCGGCTTCGCGCTGCGAGATGGCCTGCATCTCGGCCAGCGGCTTCAGGCGTTTGGCCTCGCGCTGGGCTTGTTCCAGCTTGGCCTGCTCTTGCGCCAGCGCGGCTTTGGCGGTGGCCAGGGCGATCTCGAAAGGCGCGCGTTCGATGGCGAACAGCGGTGCGCCGGCCTTCACGCGATCGCCCTCGGTGTAAAGCTGGCGTTCGATCAGCCCGCCGACACGGGCCCGCACTTCGACTTCCTTGCTGCCTTCGGCCTGGCCGACGGCATCGACCAGCACCGGCACGGTCTGCAGCGTCACGCTGCGCACCGTCACCGGCATGGGCGGCATCGCACCACCGGGCGCACCGCCGGCACCGGCGGGCGGTTGTGAAGGTCCGCAGGCGGCCAGCAGCAGGGCTGCGCTGCAGCCCAGGGCGGCCGGCAGGTGGCGCAGCGTCCGGGTTGAGAAGGGCGTGCGAAGGAATAGGGAAGGCGACGTGGACATGGGCTGGCCCGCGAAACGTACGGTTGTAGGGGGGTTGCGACACCGCGCTACAGCATGCGGTGGCCTTAGACGCCGGCGACTGAAGCGCGTCGCGGCAGGTGCAAGGGTTGACCCGAGTGTAGGCACAGCGTGCAAAAGGCACGCCAGCGACGCGGATTCGGAATCCGTGGGCAGCTTGGGTCTTGCGCCCGCTGGCGTTCGCGGGCGCCGGCCTGCGGCCGGCGTCAGTCGACGGCGGTGTCGGCCGTTTCGGCTGCCGCCAGGCGGTGCTGCCCGACACGCGAGCCCGCGCTGTCGATGACCACCGTGGCGCCGGCTGGCAGCAGCTGCCAGCCGCAGCCCTGGTTCTCGCCGGCCGGGTTGTCCAGCTCGTCGCCCAGCGGTTCGCTGGCGATGATGGTGCCGCTGCAGCAGCGGCGCAGATACAGCGTGGGCGGCTTGCTGTCGGTGGACATGCGGAAGGCCATCAGCCGTTCGCCGTCGGCCAGCACCGCTGCAAAGCGCAGCGGGGCGCGGATGCCGCGCTCTTGCATCAGCACCACGGTCTCGTCCAGCACCGTCAGCATGGCCTCGTCCAGCGGCATGCCGGTGTCCACGCGGGCCATGGCCAGCAGGAACAGCAGTTCGGAATCGGTGGCGCCCTTGCGTGCGGCGTACAGGTGGTCGGGCAGCGCGCTTTCCAGCGTGCGGCGCAACTGGCCGTAGCCGCCGATCTGCCCGTTGTGCATGAACAGGTAGCGGCCGTGGCGGAAGGGGTGGCAGTTCTGCCGCGAATTGGCGCCGGCGGTGGCCGCGCGCACGTGGGCGAAGAACAGGCCGGAACGCAGGTTCTGCGACAGCGCCAGCAGGTTGTCATCGGCCCAGGCCGGCGTGGCGTCGCGGTACACACCGGGCTCTTCGCGTTCACCGTACCAGCCGACACCGAAGCCGTCACCGTTGGTCGCCACCTTCGCCTCTTCGGCGCGCAGCGACTGGTGCATCAGCGAATGGCGCGGTTTGGCGATCAGCTCTTCCAGGTAGAGCGGCGCACCGAGGTAGGCGGCTAGGCGGCACATGTATAGGCGTCCATTGTCACACCATCGTCACGCAGGGCCTGTGCCTTGAGGCCCGCAGCGCCCGCCCGAGCGCCTTCGTGCGCCATGTGCCACAGTGGCGGCCGTTTGAACAAGGCGCTTGTCCGCAAGACCCACCATGAAACTGCTCTTCGTTGCCGACCCGCTGGAAACCTTCAAGACCTACAAGGACAGCACCTTCCAGATGATGCGCGAGGCGGCGTCGCGCGGCCACACGCTGATGGCTTGCGGCCCGCAGGACATCCGCTGGGTGCGCGGTGAACCCGTCACCGCCTTCGTGCGCGACATCACGCTCACTGGCGACCCGCATGATTGGTTCAAGGCCGAGCAGCAGCACCCCGACGAACGCCCGCAGCCGCTGAAGGACGTGGACGCCGTGCTGATGCGCAAGGATCCGCCTTTCGACAGCGAGTTCTTCTACGCCACCCACTTGTTGACCCAGGCCGAACGCGAAGGCGCGCGCGTGTTCAACAGCCCGCAGGCGCTGCGCGACCACCCGGAAAAACTGGCGATCCTGGAATTTCCGCAATTCATCGGCCCCACGCTGGTGACGCGCGACGAAAGCGATGTGAAGCGCTTCCACGCCGAGCACCAGGACATCATCCTGAAGCCGCTCGACGGCATGGGCGGCATGGGCATCTTCCGCGTCGGGCCCGACGGCATGAACCTGGGCAGCATCGTCGAGACCCTGAACCAGGGCGGCGCGCAGACGCTGATGGTGCAGAAGTACCTGCCCGAGATCGTCAAGGGCGACAAGCGCGTGCTGGTCATCGGTGGCGTGCCGGTGCCGTTTGCGCTGGCGCGCATCCCGCAGGGCAGTGAAATACGCGGCAACCTGGCGGTGGGCGGCAAGGGCGTGGCCCAGCCGCTGAGCGCGCGCGACCGGGAAATTGCCGAAACGCTGGGGCCCATCCTGGCGGCGCGCGGCCTGCTGCTGGTGGGGCTGGACATCATCGGCGACAGCCTGACCGAGATCAACGTGACCAGCCCGACGGGCTTTGCCGAGATCTCCGACCAGACCGGTTTCCCGGTGGCCAAGACCTACATCGACGCGCTGGAGGCGGCGCTGCGCTGAGGTCATCGGGGGCAACCCTGACGCCCCGGAGGCGAGCCCTGACAATCGGGGCATGGCTCTCCTTTCTATCTCCAACGCCCACCTGGCTTACGGTCACGTCGCCCTGCTCGATGGCGCGGCACTTTCTTTTGAAGCCGGCGACCGCCTGGCGCTGATCGGCCGCAACGGCACCGGCAAGTCGTCCTTGCTGAAGGTGCTGGCCGGGCTGGAAAAGCTGGACGACGGCCTGCTGCAGCAGCAGCAGGGCGTGCGCGTCATCTACGTGCCGCAGGAGCCGGAACTGGACGCGGCCGGCACGGTCTTCGATGTCGTCAGCGAAGGCGTGGCCGAGGCCAAGGCGCTGCGGGCGCAGTACGAAGCGCACGAAGACGGTGTCGACCTCGACGCCATACAGACCCGCATCGAACACCTGCAGGGCTGGACCTGGGAACAGCGCGTCGATGAAACCCTGCACCGGCTGGACCTGGACGGCGCGCGCATCGTCGGCCAGTTGTCGGGCGGCCTGAAGAAGCGCGTCGCACTGGGCCGCGCGCTGGTGGCCATGCCCGACGTGCTGCTGCTGGACGAACCGACCAACCACCTCGACCTGTCCGCCATCCAGTGGCTGGAAGGCCTGCTGCGCGACTTCGGCGGCAGCGTGCTGCTGGTCAGCCACGACCGCGCCTTCATCGACAACGTGGCCACGCGCATCGTCGAACTCGACCGCGGCATCCTGCGCAACTACCCCGGCCAGTTGGCCGCCTTCGAAGCCGCCAAGGCCCGCGAACTGGAAGCCGAGGCGATGGCCGCCGCGCGCGCCGACAAGCTGCTGGCGCAGGAAGAGGTGTGGATACGCAAAGGCGTGGAAGCCCGCCGCACCCGCAGCGTGGGCCGCATCGCGCGGCTGGAAGTGCTGCGCGAACTGCGCCAGGCGCGCCGCGACACGCTGGGCAGCGTGCGGCTGGAAGCCACCACCGGGGCGTCCAGCGGCAAGATCGTCGCGGAACTGAAAGAGGCGACGGTCCGTTTCCCGCACCCCGACGGCGGCGAGCGCACCATCATCGACAAGTTCAGCGCCACCATCCTGCGCGGCGACAAGGTCGGGCTGATCGGCCCCAACGGCGCCGGCAAGACCACGCTGCTGAAGCTGATCCTGGGTGAGCTGGAACCCACATCGGGCAGCGTGCGGCGCGGTACCAAATTGCAGGTGGCTTATTTCGACCAGATGCGCAGCGCGCTGGACCTGGACGCCACGCTGGCCGACACCATCAGCCCGGGCAGCGAGTGGATCGAGAACGACGGCGGCCGCAAGCACGTGATGAGCTACCTGAGCGACTTCCTGTTCAGCCCCGCCCGCGCCAATTCGCCGGTGCGCACGCTGTCGGGCGGTGAACGCAACCGCGTGCTGCTGGCCCGGCTCTTCGCGCTGCCGGCCAATGTGCTGGTGCTGGACGAGCCGACCAACGACCTGGACATCGAGACGCTCGAATTGTTGGAAGAGCTCTTGCAAAGCTACAGCGGCACCGTCTTCCTGGTCAGCCACGACCGGCGCTTCCTGGACAACGTGGTCACCAGCACCATCGCCTGGGAAGGCGATCCGGCCTACGGCGGCCGCACCGGTTTCTGGCGCGAATACGAAGGCGGCTACGAGGACTGGAAGGTGCAGCGCGAGCGCGCCAAGGTCATCGCCACGGCGGCGGCCGCTGCACCTTCGCCCGCTCCCGCAGCCAAGGCGGCGCCCGCCCCGGCGGCCGCCAAGACCACCAAGGCCAAGCTCAGCTACAAGGAACAGCGCGAACTGGACGGTTTGCCGGCGCGCATCGAGGCGCTGGAAGCCGAACAGGCGCAACTGGCCACGCAGCTGGCCGACCCGTCGATTTATGCCGGTGCCTCACCGCGCGCCCCCGCGCTGCAGGCGCGCAACGCCGCGCTGGAAGACGAACTGCTGCAGGCGATGGAGCGCTGGGAAATCCTCAGCGCGCGCTGAACGGCGGGCTGCGCAGCCCTGCGTGCTCAGGCCGCTGAAGCCGCCGGGTGGCTGCGGCTGACGATCAGCGCGGCCTGCAGGTACAGGGCGTTCAGCAGGCGCGAAGCGCGGTCGTGGTCGAAGCCGGGCCAGCCGGCGATGTCGCGCAGTGGCGTGCTGACCTGGCGCAGTTTTTCCACCGCAGCGGCCAGCGTGCCGCTCAGGGCCAGTGCCTGCAGTTCGGCGCCCGGCGCGACGCGGTAGGCGGCCGGCCCGGCTATCGGTGCCAGCAGCGTGCCGCGCGCGCCGCGCAGCGCCAGTTCCCACAGCAGCAGGTTCAGCGGCGACGCCACCGTGCTGGCGGCCGGTGGCTCGGTGCGGGCCGGCTCCACCAGCAACACGCGCAGGTCGGGCAGGCGCAGGGCCAGCAGCTGTTCGACGCCCAGCGGGCTTTGCGCCACGCGGGCTTGCGGCCACACCGCCAGCGGCACCACGCGGTAGTCCAGTTCCAGGTGCAGTTGCAGTGCCCGGTTGTGGCGCAGCGCGGCGGCCAGCACCCCCATCAAGTCCAGACCCACGTTGCGGCCGCTGCGCGCTTCAGCCTGCGGATCGGCGCTTTGCAGGTCTTGCAGCAGGCTGGGGTTCAGGCCCGACAAGCGGCTGTGGCCCGCGTGCACGTCGCCCGCTTGCGCAGGCGAACCGCGTTCAAATTCGCTCAGGCCTTGCAGACCGCTGCTGGCACTGGTTTCGGCAGGGTCGGCAGCAGCGGCGGGCAAGGTGGCTTGAAACATCAAAGTGGCCATTCATCACACGTTCATCACGGTTTGTGGCCATTTGAACCGGCGCCGCCCGCGCCACCGGTGCGCGCGGTGTTTCAGGCGTGACCGGATGTGTGCAACGCAGCGCGCGCGGCTTTCAGCTGGCGCCAGAAGGGCGGGTCTTGTGAGGTGGCGAAATTGATGCGCATCAGCGTCGTGCGGCGCGGCGTGGCGTGGAACAGCGTGCCCGGCGCGGTCAGCCAGCCGTCGGCGATCAGCGCCTGCGCCAGGGCTTCGGTGTCGCAGTCCACGTCCAGCCAGCCGAACAGCCCGGCCGGTGGCGTGACGAAGCGGCAGCCCGCGTCGCCGGCCAGCCGCACGCTGCGGGTGCGCGCGGCGTCCAGCTGCGCGGTCACGCGTTCGGCGTGGCGGCGCAGTGCGCCCTGGTCCAGGCAGCCCGCGACGGCCTGCTCCAGCGGGCCGGGCGTGGTCAGCGTGGCGACCAGTTTGGTGTCGATCAGCCGCTGCGCCAGCGCCGGGGCCGCCGCCAGGTAGCCCACGCGCCACTGCGGCACGAGAATTTTCGAGAAGCCCGAGATGTAGACCGTGCGCTGAAGCCCGTCCAGCTGGGCCAGCCGGGTGGCGTGCGGCGGGGCCAGCCAGGCGTAGGTGTCGTCTTCGACCAGGGTCAGGTCGTGGGCTTCGGCCAGGCGCAGCACCTGGTGGGCGGCGGCCGGGCTGATGCTGACACCGGTGGGGTTGTGCAGCACCGACACCGTCACGTACAGCCGGGGCTGATGCTCGCGCAGCAGCTGGGCCATCACGGCCAGGTCGGGGCCGCCATCGGGACTGGCGCCGCGCGGCACCGGCAGCAGGCGCATGCCCATCTGCGACAGCCGCGCGTATTCCACCGCCCAGCCGGGTTCGTCCACCAGCACCGCGTCGCCGGGGCGCAGCAGGGTGCGGGCGACCAGGTCCAGCGCGTGGGTGGCGCCCACGGTGGTGACTATCTGCGCGGGCGCAGCGGTGATGCCCAGGTCGGCCAGCCGGCGCGACAGCGCGGCGCGCAGCGCGGGGTCGCCGGCCGGGTCGCCGTAGCGCAACCAGGCTTCGGGCTGGGCGCAGACGCGGCGCAGCGCGCGCTGCAGCAGGCCGGCGTCCAGCCAGGTTTCGGGCAGCGTGCCCATGCCCGGCGCGGGCAGGCCGCCCTGCGCCTGGAACATGCTGCGGATGAGCGCGGTGGCGTCCACCGGCGCGGGCAGGGTCGCGGCGGGCAGGGCGGCAGGCGGGCCGCCGCGTGCGGCCGTCCCTGGCGCGCTGGCCGCCAGGGGCGCGGCGCCGTCACCGCCCACGGTGTCGCGCACGAAGTAGCCGCGTTGCGGCCGCGCCTGCACCAGGCCGCGCGCCTGCAGCAGGTCGTAGGCGCCGACCACCGTGCTGGGGCTGACGCCGTGACGCTGCGCGCAGTCGCGCACCGAAGGCAGGCGCGCGCCGGCCGTCAGCAGGCGCTGCGCGATGCGTTCGGCAAAGTGGCTGGCCAGCTGCTCGGTCAGGCCGCCGCCGGTGGCGCGCAGCCGTGGCGTTGCAGACGGTGGTGGCGGTGTCTGTGCGGTTGGCATCGTCAATACAGTTTGCTGTTCTGTGCTGAAAGTGTATGGCTACTGTGCTGCTGCTGGCGCATAGACTGGGTGCCCGCCTGCACAAGGCCGAGACCCACAGGAACCTGCCATGCCCTGGACCCTGGCCCGCCGCGCCGAGCGGCTGAACCCTTCCACCATCCGCGAAATCCTGAAGGTGACCGAGCGGCCGGGGATCATCTCGCTGGCCGGCGGTTTGCCGTCGGCCGACACCTTCCCCGTCGCGGCCATGCAGGAAGCAACCGCCCGCGTGCTGCGCGACACACCCCGCGAGGCTTTGCAGTACGCCGCCAGCGAGGGCTACGCGCCGCTGCGCGAGTGGGTGGCCGGTGAGATGAACGCGCAAGGCGTGCGCTGCGACGCCGGCCAGGTGCTGATCACCACCGGCTCGCAGCAGGGCCTGGACCTGGTGGGCAAGGTCCTGATCGACCCGGGCAGCACGGTGGCCGTCGAGTCGCCCACCTACCTGGGCGCGCTGCAGGCCTACGCGCCTTACGAACCCGAATTCATCGCCGTCGAAGGCGACGACGAGGGCCCGCTGCCGGCATCCCTGGACGCCGCCGTCCTTGCGGGGAAACGCGCGCGCTTCGTCTACCTGCTGCCCAACTACCAGAACCCGAGCGGCCGCTGCATCCCCGCCGCGCGCCGGCTGGCGCTGGTGGCGCGCGCGGCCGACATCGGCCTGCCCATCGTCGAAGACAACCCCTACGGCGACCTGTGGTTCGACGAGCCGCCGCCACCCCCGCTGAGCGCCGCCGCCGGCAACGGCGCGGTCTACCTGGGATCGTTTTCCAAGGTGCTGGCGCCCGGGCTGCGGCTGGGCTACGTGGTCGCGCCGCGCGTGCTCTACCCCAAGCTGCTGCAGGCCAAGCAGGCGGCCGACCTGCACACGGCAGGTTTCAACCAGCGCGTGGTGCACGAGGTCATCAAGGACGGCTTCCTGACGCAGCACGTGCCCACCATCCGTGCCCGCTACAAGGCACAGCGGGATGCGATGCAGGCTGCGCTGCTGGCGCACATGCCGGCGGGTGTTCGGTGGACGCCACCGGTCGGCGGCATGTTTTTCTGGCTGACGCTGCCGGCGCACATCGACGCCACGGCGCTGCTGCCGCAGGCGGTGGAAGCCGGCATGGCCTTCGTGCCCGGCACCACTTTTTTCCCGAACGGTGGGCATGCGAACACCATGCGGCTGAGCTTCGTGACGGCGTCGCCGGCGCAGATCGAGACGGCGGTGGCCGCGCTGGCCCGCATCCTGGCTGCGGCTTGATGCCCGCCTGATGCCCGCCTGACGTTGACCCTGATCCCGGAGACCTTCGATGCAACGCCGCTTCCACCAACTCGACGTTTTCAGCGCCGTGCCGCTGAAAGGTAACCCGCTGGCCGTGGTGCACGCCGCGCAGGGCTTGCCCGACGCGACGATGGCCGCCTTCGCGCGCTGGACCAACCTGTCGGAAACCACCTTCCTGCTGCCGCCCACGCAGCCCGGCGCCGACTACCGCGTGCGCATCTGGACGCCCGGTGGCGAACTGCCCTTCGCCGGCCACCCCACGCTGGGCAGTTGCCACGCCTGGCTGGCCGCCGGCGGTGTGCCGCAGCAAGACGGCCTGGTGGTGCAGGAATGCGAAGTCGGGCTGGTGCGCATCCGCCAGATTGAAAGTGCTGTGGGCGGCCGTCTGGCCTTCGCCGCGCCGCCCTTGCGCCGCACCGGCCCGCTGGAAGCCGAGCTGCTGGCCCGCATCGTCAGCGCGCTGGGCCTCACGCCCGACGACGTGCTGCACCACCAGTGGGTGGACAACGGCCCCGGCTGGTGTGCGGTGATGCTGCACACGGCCGCGCAGGTCTTGGCGGTGCGGCCCGACGGCGCGCTGCTGCAAGGCATCAAGCTGGGCCTGGTCGGTGCCCACCCGCCGGGCGGCGACTGCGCCTTCGAGCTGCGCGCGCTGTACCACGACGCCGGGGTGCTGACCGAGGACCCGGTGACCGGCAGCCTGAACGCCAGCGTGGCGCAGTGGCTGATCGGCGCCGGGCTGGCTCCGCCGCGTTACGTGGCCGCGCAAGGCCAGATGCTGCAGCGCGCGGGCCGGGTGCATGTCGAGCAAAGCGGCGGCGACATCTGGGTCGGCGGCGACGTGGCCGTCTGCATCGAAGGCACGGTGGACTTGTGAGGCGGGCTTGAGCGTCCTCCTCGACCACCTCGTGATCGCGGCCGCCAGCCTGGACCAGGGCGTGGCCTGGTGCGAGGCCACGCTGGGCGTGACCCCGTTGCCCGGCGGCCAGCACCCGCTGATGGGCACGCACAACCGGCTGTTGAAGATCGCCACACCGGCCTTCCCCGACGCCTACCTGGAAATCATCGCCATCGACCCGGCCGCCCCGCCGCCGGCCCGCGCCCGCTGGTTCGGGCTGGGCGACGCGGCGTTGCAGGCCAGCCTGGCCGAACGCGGCCCGCGCCTGATTCACGCCGTGGCGCGCAGCACGATGCTGGACATGCACCGCTGGGGCTTGATCGCCGTGGGCTGCCAGCCCGGCGAACCCGTCAGCGCCAGCCGCGAAACACCCGCCGGTCTGCTGAGCTGGCAGATCCTGGTGCGCGACGACGGCGCGCTGGACTGCGGCGGCGCGCTGCCCACGCTGATCCAGTGGCAGGGCACGCACCCCGCCACCCGCATGCCCGATTCGGGCGTCACGCTGACCGGCCTGACCTTGAGCGGCGTGCCGCCCCGCGCGCGGGATGTGTTGCGGTTGCGGGGCGTGACCCTACGTCCGGCAGGCACCTCTTTGCTCGCCGCCACGCTGCACACGCCGAAAGGCCCTGTCACCCTGGTCAGCCGTCTCTGACCCAGCTTCCCGCCACGGAACCGGCTTTGCCGTGCCGCAGGCGGACGGCCCCCTCGGGGGGTAGCGAGCGCCAGCGAGCTTGGGGGCTCAATCTTTGTGGCTCAATCCGGCTCCAGGCACACCAGCTTGTGGCGCAAGGCGGCCAGCACGGCAGCGGTACGGTTTTCCGCCTGCAGCTTGGCCAGGATGTTGGTGACGTGGAACTTCACCGTCGGCAGACCGATGGCCATGCGCTGCGAGATTTCCTGGTTCGCCAGGCCGCAGGCCATCAGCGCCAGCAGGCTGCGTTCGCGGCGCGTCAGGTCGCCGCCCAGCGGGGCGTTGCGCTCGCTGGCGGCCATCGCTTCGGTCACTTCCGGCGCTACCACGCGGCGGCCTTCGTGGGCGGCGTGGATCACCGCCACCAGTTCGTGCGGCGTGGCGGTTTTCATCAGATAGCCGGTCACGCCCGCTTCCAGCGCCGCGCGGGCGTTGGCGCCGTCCAGGCAGCAGTTCAGCGCCACGAAACGGGTGTGCGGCAGGATGGGGCGCAAGGCCTGCACGGCCTTCAGACCGCCGCAGCCGGGCATCACCATGTCCATCAGTACGACATCGGGCTGCACGGCCGGGATGCTGCGCACGGCCTCGGCGCCGCCGGTGGCTTCGCCGGCCCAGGCCAGCCGGTTCTCGCCCTCGATCATGGCGGCCAGGCCCCGGCGGAAGATGGCGTGGTCGTCGACGACGAAAACTTGTATCGGGCGCATGGCGTGGATCTCGGTGAGGCGAACAGGGCGAGCCGGGCGAAGGACGGGGACGGCGCCGGTGTGCAGGTCGCGGGCGGTGCGGGTGGGCGCTTCAGTGCGACTGCCGCTGTGTGGTGACGAAGTCGTCGTCCACCCAGACCATCAGCCCCAGCATCAGACCGGCCTGGATGAAGCTGCGCAGGTCGGCCAGGCCGACGCGGGCATAGCGGCGCAGTTCAGAGGGCGAAGCCGGACCTTCGATCAGGCAGCGCGCCAGGTCGCAGTGGCGCGGGATGCGCGAATAGCGTTCGACGCGGGCGTCCACCGCCCAGCGCAGCGGGCGGCGCCACCAGTCGATGGGTGCGTCCAGCAGCGGGTAAGGGCCGGCGGCGATGCCGATGTCCCACAGCGTTTCGTCCAGTTCGCGCACGATGGCGTCGCCACGGGCGCGCGCCCCGGGGGCGGGCTGCGGCAGTTCGCGGTGCACGCGCAGCTGGCGCTGGGCCTGCGGGTCGATGAAGACCAGGCGGGCGCGGAAGTCGAACAGCACATTGGCGTCGCTGCCGTAGCTGGCCGCGTAAGGCGCCAGCAGGGCGTCGGCGCGGCCGCGCAGCACCTGCTGCATGACGCTGCGGTGACCGTGCTGCAGCAGCTCGGCGTCCAGCAGGTCGGCGTCCAGCCGGGTGTCGAATTCGCTGTCGTAGCCGCTGCCACTGCTGCTGCTGCCGCCGCTGCTGCTGGCAGCGCCCTGGCGACCGCTGGGCGGTGCGCTGTGCACGGTGGTGGGGTGCCAGTTGCCAGGGCGCTGGGCGACCGCAGGCAGGGCGGCGGGCGCTGCGGCGCTGTCGGCCGCCGGGGTCGTGCAGGCGGTACCCAGGCGCTTGCGCAGCACGTTCCAAAGCGCGGTGGTGATCATGACCCGGTGTCCTTTTGTATCTTGTTACGCAAGGACACCAGTGTCTGGATGCAGGCCGTTCGGCGGTATCCAGTGGCCCCTGGTTCGAACCGGGTGCAGGCCCTGAAAGCCGGGTCAGGGGAACCCTGAGGCGCGCCGGCGCCGGGCTGGCGCCGGGCTGGCGCCGTGCACGAGCCGAGCCCGAAGCGAGCGCGACCCGGGCCTGATCGGGCGGTGGCCTGGTCAGGCCGGCAGCGTGATCGTCATCTGCGTGCCGCCGCCCTCGGCGGGCACGCTGGCCTGCAGGCTGCCGCCGTGGCGCTGCGCCACGCGCTGCACGAAGAGCAGGCCCAGGCCCACGCCGCGCGCGTCGCCCACGGTGGCGCCTTCACCGCCGCGCGCCAGTTGCGCCAGCTGGTGCGCGCTCAGGCCCGCGCCGTGGTCGCGCACGCTCAGCTGCACGCGGCCGCCCCGGCAGTCGGCCTGCAGTTCGACCCGGCTGCCGGCCGGCCCGTGCTTCAGCGCGTTCGACACCAGATTGCCCAGGGCGCGCGCCAGCAACAGGCGGTCGGCGGCCACCCGGGCATCGGGCGGCTGGGTCTGCACCTGCAGCGCGATGCCCGCCCCCAGGGCCTGGGCGCGCAGGTCGCCGGCCACCTCGTCGAGCAAGGCGCCCAGCGCCACCGGCTCGCGCCGCAGCCTTTGCGTCTGGGCCTGCGCGGCCCGCACCAGGCCGTCGGACAGCGCCAGCGTGCGCGCCGCCAGCCGGCGCACTTCCTGCAGCAGTTCGGGCTGCGGCGTGTGCAGGTGACCGCGCAGGTTCAGGTCGGCCAGCAGCACGATGGCGTTGGCCGGCGAGCGCAGGTCGTGCGAGACGAAGGCCAGCACCTCTTCGCGTTCACGCTGGGCCTGTTTGACGGGTTCGATGTCGGCCACGCTGACGATCAGGCGGCGCAGGCCCTGCAGGTCCACCGCCGCGACGTGGACGACGAAGTCGCGGCGGGCGCCGGGGCCGCTGCCGTCGCCGCCATCGCCCTCGCGGCCCGGGCCGCCCAGGCTGACTTCCACGGCGATGCCGGTGCCGTCGGGCGTGCGCGTGCGCAGCGCGGCCAGCGCCGCCGGCCAGTCGGGGCTGGCGGGGCCTTCGGGGCCGTCGGCTGCGCTGAATTCACCCAGCAGCCGCGCCAGGTCCAGGCCCAGCAGCTCGTCGGGCGTTTCCACCTCGAACAGCGCGGCCGCGCGCGGGTTGGCCAGCACCACGCGGGCGGCGCCGTCGGCCACCAGCATGGCGGTGGGCAGGGCGGCCAGCGCGTCGGCCAGGAAGTGCCGGGCTTCGCGCACCACGGCCCCGGCCCGGCGCAGGGTGTGCAGGCGGGCTTCCAGCACGTCACCATCGGTGCGGCGGGCGCGTGGCATGGCCGCCGACTGGCCTTGCAGCGGGTCGGCCGTGCTGAGCAGGGCGATCTCACCGTCCAGGCTGCGCACGGTGCGCTCCAGCCGGCGCCAGCTCCACAGCGGGTAGGCCAGTGCGGCGGCCAGCGCATAAGGCACGGGGCTGAGCCACAGGCCGCTGCGCAGCGCCAGCAGGCTGCCCAGCACCGCCAGCGGCACCGAACCCACGGCCAGCGGCAGCGCCACGCGCGGCCCGAAGCGCCGGAAGGCCGCCAGCAGCAGCGCCACCAGCAGGGCCGACAGCGCGGCCACGCGCGGGGCGTCCACCGTCGCGATGCTGTCGCCGCTGCGCAGCGTGTACAGCGCGTTGGCGTGCACCTCCACGCCCGGCATGGCCTGGTGGCGGCTGTTCACCGGGGTGGCCAGGGTGTCGCCCAGGCCTTGGGCCGTCATGCCGACCAGCAGGTAGCGGCCGGCCAGCCGTTCGGCCGGCACGGCACCGGCCAGCACCTCGGCGTAGGACACGCGGTCCACGCTGCCCGGCGGGCCGCTGTAGCGGATGGCCAGCCGGCCCTGACGCTGCGCGCCACGCGGTTGCGTGCCGGGCAGCCCATCGCCTTCGCCTGCCGCTTCGACACGGGCCTGCGTCAGCGGGTGCACGGTTTCGCCGCCGGCTTGCAGCAGGGCCAGCGCCAGGCTGGGCGTGCCCAGGTTCGGGTCGCGGCGGTCATCGCCAGCGCCAGCGCCATCGCGGCCGCCGTCGCCCAGGCCCTGCCCCGCTGCACGGGTGTGCAGGAAGGTGTCGCGCAGCACGCCGTCGCTTTCCAGGCTGGCTTCACCGGCGCCCAGGCGCACGGCGGCGCGCAGCGCGGGGGCCGGTTCCAGGGCCACCAGTTGGCCCGCGCCATCGCTTTGCAGGGTGACCGGCAGCACCACCGGCGCGGCGTGCTGCAGGGCCAGGGCCAGCAGGCGGTCCTGTTCGGGATCGGGGTCGGGTTCGCTCAGCAGCAGGTCCAGAGCGATGGCGCGCGGGTGGGCTGCGGCCAGCCGTTCCAGCAGCGTGGCGTGCACCGCGCGCTTCCAGGGCCAGCGGCCGATGGCCTGCACGCTGGCGTCGTCGATGGCCACGATGACGATGCCCGGCGGTGGCGGCCGCCGCCACAGCGTCAGGCCCAGGTCGTAGACCACGCGGTCTAGGCGCAGCGCCCAGCCGCCCAGGGCCAGCGCCGCTGCCAGGCCGGCCAGCAGCAGCGCAATGGCCGCTTCGTCGCCCCAGCGCCGCAAGGGCAGCGCGCGGCGGCGCTTGCCGGTGTTCACGGCACCAGGTTCAGCGTCGTTTCACCGGCGCGCACACAGGCTCCGCTGGCGTTGCGCAGGCAGTTCGGTGCCTTGACCGGCGGCGGTGGGGGCGGCGGGGGCAGGGCCACCTCGAAGCGGCGCGCGTCGCCCCAGGGGCCCTGGTCGCCGTCGGCGCGCAGGCTGGCCAGGCGCCAGTGGTAGACGCCGGGCTGCAGGCCATCGAGCTGCGCGGCCAGCGCGCGCAGGTCGCCCAGGTCGCGCAGCGGGGCCTTGAAGTCGGGCGTGGCGGCCAGCTGCAGGCGGTAGCGGGCGGCTTCGGCACTGGCGGCCCAGCTGAAGTCGGCCTGGCTGCCCACGGTGACGGCACCCGGCCGTGGCGCGGCCGGCAGCGGCGCTTCGGGCCGCGCCTTCAGGCGAAAGCGGTGGTCGGCGTCGCGGCCTTCCAGGCCCAGGCTGTCGATGGCACGCAGGCGCAGCACGTAGTCGCCGTCGGGCAGGCCTTCAAAGCGCAGTTCGGGGGTGGCCGATGTCAACTCGGCCAGCACGCGGTCGAAGCGGGCCGCATCAGAGCCAGCACCAGCACCAGCACCAGCACCAGCACCAGCACCAGCACCAGCACCAGCGGCCAGCTGTCCGCGGTAGCGCACCGCGCCGCTGACGGCCGGCACGGCAAAGCGCACCAGCAGGCGTTCTTGCAGCGCGGGCAGCGCGGCGGTGTCGGGCGCCGGCAGCAGCGCCACGGGCGGCGTGACGCGGCCGCTGTTGTCGACCACGCTGCCGTAGCCGGCGGTCACGCGCTCGCTGCCGGCGCGGCCTTCGACGGCCACCGCGCCGCCCAGCACTTCACCTTTGGTGGATGGCGCCTCGGGGTTGCCGGTGCCGTCGGTCGCGGCGCCCACCGCCACGCGGAATTCGGTACCGCGCACACCCAGCACACCCTGCGGCGTGTCGATGCTGAAACCGGCCCGCCCTGGCTTGGCCGGCGCGGCTTCCACCTCCACCCGGCCCTGGTCCAGCCGTGCGCCGGAACGCACCACACCGGCGTCCTTCAGCTCGTTCGACACCCGCAGCTGCAGGCGGCTGTCGGGGCGCAGGCGCAGCAGCGTGCCGTCCACCAGGCGGATGGTCACGTGGCCGTCGGGCCCGGTGCTCACCGCGCCGCCTTCGGGCACCGTCTGCCCCGCTTGCAGGGCCCCGGCCGCACCGGCGGCGCCACCCTGCGCCCGGCCGGCCACGCTGAGCACGGTGGCCGGCACCGGGGTGCTGCGCATCAGGCGCAAAGGGATGCGCAGTTCGGCGCCCTGGCCGATGCGGTTGGGGTCGATGAGCGTGTTGGCCCGCGCCAGCTCGGGCCAGCGCGCCGGGTCGGCCAGGAAGCGCTTGCCCAGGCCGATCAGCGTGTCGCCCTGCATGGCCGTGTAGTTGAAAACGGCCTCGCCCGCGTCGGGTCCGGCGGCCTGCGCGCTGCCCAAGGCGCTGGCCAGAACCAGCGCGGTGCACCGCCACCCGAGACCCCGCTTCATCCGTGTTCTCCGCACCAGGCCAGCGCCAGCCGCACCAGCTGCGTCGGGCTGTCGGCGCCCAGCTTGGTCTTCAGCGCCTGCTTGTGGGTTTCGATGGTCTTGACGCTGCGGTTCAGGGCATCGGCGATCTCGCGCGTGCCCTTGCCGGCCGCCACCAGGCGCAGCACCTCGACCTCGCGGCCCGACAGTGCAGGCCGGGCCGACGCCGTGGCCTGGCCGGTGGTCATGCGGCGCAGCATCTGGCTGCCCAGTTGGGCGCTGACGTGCACCTGCCCGGCCATCACGGTGTTCACGGCCTGCAGCAGGGTGTCGCCCAGCGCCGACTTCATCACGTAGCCGTCGGCACCGGCCCGCAGCACGCGTTCGGCGAACAGGGCTTCGTCCATCGACGTCAGCACGATGATCTTCAGCGCCGGGTGGTCGGCGCGCAGCTGCGGCAAGGCCACGAGGCTGAAATCATCCCCCAGGCCCAGGTCCAGCAGCAGCAGGTCAAAGGCCTGTGCGGCCAGCGCGGCCCGCGCGTCCTTCAGGCTGCCGCACTCGGTGACGGCGGCGCGGTTGCCCAGCAGGTGGCGCACCCCCAGGCGGACGATCTCGTGGTCGTCGACCACGAGCACGTTCAAAGGCAAAGCAGTCAGGGGCATGCCGGGGCGGGTTGTCGCGAGGTGCAGCAAACATCACATCTTAGCGGCGCCCCCTGCCCGGCGCGCCCGGCTGACGGACAGGGTCAGGGGTTGCGGAAGTCGTCGTGGCAGCTCTTGCAGGTGCCGGCGGCGGCGCCGAAGGCCGTCTTCAGCGCGTCCAGGTTGTTGGACTTGGCGGCCACGGCCAGCTTGGCCACTTCGTCCTGCATCTTCTTGGCGGCGGCGTCGAACTTGGCGCGCTCGGTCCAGACGTTGGCCTTGGGCTGGCCTTTTTCGGTGCCACTGGTGCCCTCGACGAAACCGGCATAAGGCAGCACGGACATCTCGCGCACGATCTCGGCATTCGCCGCCGCGCTGGCGCCGTCGAAAGGCACGCGGCCCTGGGCCATCGCGCCGATGCGCCCGAAGTGCGTGCTCATCACGGTGAAAGCCGCCTTGCGGTACTTCACCGCGTCTTCGGGCTTCTGGAACTGGGCGGCGGCCGGCAGCGCGGCCAACAGCGTGGCGGCAGCGGCGGTGACAAGGAACAACGACTTCATGCGGGTGATCTCCGGACTGGGGGTTTTGGGAATGCGCGCGCATCCAGAGCCCATCGGGTGCGCGCTGGCAGTGTACGCACCGCGCTGCCTGGGCATTCCGGGTGGGCCAGGCCGCCAGGCCGTGCACGCCAGGGTTGCGCAGCGGGCCGCACGCTGCAAAGATCGCGGCAATGCCTGAATCTGCCGACCTGCCCACCGCCCGCGAGCACGCCCGCGACCAGCCCCAGGGTCACCCCCAAGACCCGCCTTACAGCAAGGTCCGCATCTGGGACCTGCCCACGCGGCTTTTCCACTGGTCTTTGACGGCCGCTGTCTTCGGCGCCCTGGGCACCGCCTGGATCGGCGGCAACGCCATGGTCTGGCACCTGCGCTGCGGGCTGGCCGTGATGGCGCTGCTGCTCTTCCGCGTCGTCTGGGGCCTGGTCGGCGGGCGTTGGTCGCGCTTCGCCAGCTTCGTCTACGCGCCGGCCACCGTGCTGCGCTACCTGCGCGGCGACGTGCGCCCGGGCGACCATTTCGAGGCCGGCCACAACCCGCTGGGCGCCTTCTCGGTCTTCGGCCTGATCGGGTTCCTGGCGGTGCAGGTGGCCACGGGCCTGGTGGCCGACGACGAGATCGCCTTCCAGGGTCCGCTGAACCGCTTTGTCAGCACCGACCGCGGCCTGGTCGCCACCAGCTGGCACCGTGACTTCGGGCAGTGGATCTTGCTGACGCTGGTGCTGCTGCACATCGCGGCCATCGTTTTCTACCTGCTGCGCAAGAAGACCAACCTGGTGCGGCCGATGATCACAGGCGACAAGCCCGTGCCGCCGGCTGCGGCCGACACACCGCCCAGCGCAGACAGCGCCGGCACGCGCATGCTGGCGCTGCTGCTGGGCGCGGCCTGTGCCGGGCTGGCGGTCTGGGTCGCTCGGCTCGGCACCTGATGGCGCCCGACCCCATCCACCTCGTCGATGCCGCCAGCCCGGCGCTGGTGGCCACGGCGCAGGCCTTGTTCAGCGAATATGCCGGCACGCTGGACATCGACCTGTGCTTCCAGAATTTCGACGCCGAACTGGCCGCGCTGCCCGGCGAATACGCCACGCCGGGCGGCGCGTTGCTGGTGGCGCTGGTGGACGGCGCGCCCGCCGGCTGCGGCGCCTTCCGCGCCCTGCCCGACGCCGACTACCCCAATGCCTGCGAGATGAAGCGCCTGTTCGTGCGCCCGGCTTTCCGCCGCACCGGCCTGGGCCGGCAACTGGCGCAGCGCTTGATGGACCTGGCCACGCAGGCCGGCTACAGCCACCTGCTGCTGGACACGCTGGACACCATGGAGGCGGCGCGCGAGATGTACGCGTCGCTGGGCTTCGAAGAGATCCCGCCCTACTACTTCAACCCGATACCGGGCGCGCACTACCTGAAGGTGGATCTCGAAGCGGGCACGCGCTGGTAGTGGCGAAGCGGATGGGGCTTTCGGGCTGCGGGCCGCCGGTGCCCTTTGCGGCATCATCACCGCGATGAATCCCAGCACGGTTGAACTGCGCGCCGGCAACCTGCGGCTGGCCTTGCGGCCCGATCTCGGCGGCGCCATCGCCGGCCTGTGGCACGGCGTCACGCCGGTGCTGCGCAGCGTCGAGCCGGCCGCCCTGAGCTCGGCGCGGGCCTCGGGCTGTTTCCCGCTGGTGCCTTATTCCAACCGCGTGGGTCACTGCCGTTTCCACTGGCAGGGGCAGGACCACGCGTTGGCCGCCAATGTCGAGGGCAGCCCCCACCCGCTGCACGGTGTGGCCTGGCAGCGGCCCTGGACCGTGGTGTGGGCCGGCACCACGCAGGCCCTGCTGCACTATGGCCACCTGCCCGACGCCGACTGGCCTTTTGCCTTTGAGGTGAGCCAGCGCTTCGAGCTGACCCCCACGGGTTTGACCGCGCACCTGGCCATCACCAACCGCGCCGACCAACCGCAGCCGGTGGGCCTGGGTTGGCATCCCAACTTCCCGAAGCGCGACGGCGCGCGGCTCGACATCGACGTGGCCCAGCGCTGGAACAGCGACGCCGGCAAGTTGCCGACGCAGCCGGTGGCGCAGCCCGGTATCCACGGCGTCGTCGCCGACCTGGACTTCGACAACTGCTTCAGCGGTTGGCAGGGCCCGGCGCTGGTCCGCGACCCGGTGCTGACGCTGCGGCTCACCTCGTCACTGCCTTACCTGGTGGTGTACACGCCACCCACCTTGCCGTTCTACGCCGTCGAGCCGGTCAGCCACGTCAACAACGCCATCCAGATGGCCGACCCGGCCGCCCACGGGCTGCGCACACTGGCGCCCGGCGCCACCTTCGAGGCCAGCCTGCAGCTCGACGTTCTGCAACTTGATGGGCTGAAACCTGAGACCACGGAGATTTGATGGACTGGACACCGCTGCCCCTGCCGCCGCACATCGCGCCCTCGCTGCTGGGCGAATCGCCGTTCTGGCACCCCGAAGCCGCGGCGCTGTACTGGGTGGACATCCCGGGCAAGACGCTGAACCGCTGGCACCCGGAAACCGCGGCCTACCGCCAGTGGCCGCTGCCTGCCGAAGCCGGCTGTTGCGCCCCGCTGCCGGGCGGCGACCTGCTGCTGGCCATGCGCGACGGCCTGTTCCGTTTCGACCCGGCCAGCGGCGAACGCAGCCTGTTGGCCGCGCCGTCCTACGACCCCCGGCTTGAGCGCTACAACGACGGCAAGGCCGACCCGCAGGGCCGCCTGTGGGTGGGCACCATCTACGAACCGCGTGACGCGCCCAAGGCCATGCTTTACCGCTGGGCGGCCGGCAAGCTGACGAAGATGGCCGGCGGCGTGACGGTCAGCAACGGCCTGGCCTTCAGCCCCGACGGCCGCACGCTGTACTGGAGCGATTCGGCCGCCGCCCGTATCGATGCGCTGGACTTCGACCCGACCGACGGCAGCCTGTCGCGCCAGCGCGTCTTCGCGCAGTTTCCGGTGAAGACGCCGGGGCAGGACCTGGCCACCTACGGCGGGCGGCCCGACGGCGCGGCCGTGGATGCCGAGGGCTGCTACTGGGCCGCGATGATCGAAGGCCAGCGCCTGGTGCGGCTGTCGCCGACGGGCGAACTGCTGCAGTCGGTGCCGCTGCCCGTGCGCAGCCCGACCATGCCCTGCTTCGGCGGCCCCGACCTGCGCACGCTTTACGTCACCACCGCGCGCCTGAACCGGCCGGCCGACGAACTGGCGGTGCAACCCTGGGCCGGTTGCGTGCTGAGCGCGCGGGTCGAGGTGCCGGGGCTGCCGGTGAACTTCGCGCGCGGCTGAGGCTGATCCACCCATGACCGACCGCCTCGACCGCCCCGCCCTGCTGGCGCGGCTGCAAGAGCCGCGCCTGTGGGACCTGGCCGTCATCGGCGGCGGCTCGGTCGGCCTGGGCGTGGCGCTGGACGCCGCCGTGCGTGGCTTCAGCGTGGTGCTGGTCGAATCGCACGACTTCGCCGAAGGCACCTCGTCGCGGTCCACCAAGCTGGTTCACGGCGGCGTGCGCTACCTGGCGCAGGGCGACATCGCCCTGGTGCGCGAGGCCCTGCACGAACGCGCCGCCCTGCTGGCCAACGCGCCGCACGTGGCGCAGCGCCTGCCTTTCGTGATGCCGGGCTACCACTGGTGGGAACGCGGCTTCTACGGCGTCGGCCTGAAGGCCTACGACGCGCTGGCCGGCAGCCGGGGCCTGGGGGCCACCGAATGGCTGAGCACGCGCCGCGCGCTGGACCTGCTGCCCGGCGCCCAGCCGCGCGGCCTGTGGGGTGGCGTGCGCTACTGGGACGGCCAGTTCGACGACGCCCGCCTGGCCTTGCTGCTGGCGCGCACCGCCGCCGCACGCGGCGCGCTGGTGTTGAACCACTGCGCGGTGACGGGCCTGGTGCATGACGGCGGGAAGGTGAGCGGGCTGGCTGTGCGCGATGCCGAGACGGGCGCTGCCGCGCGCGTGAACGCCCGCTGCGTGGTCAACGCCACGGGCGTGTGGGTGGACGGGGTCCTGGGCTGGGACCGCCCGCCCGGCGCACCGGCTGCGCCGCCGCTGGTGGCGCCCAGCCAGGGCGTGCACCTGGTCGTCGATCGCGCCTTCCTGCCCGGCAACCACGCGCTGCTGGTGCCCAAGACGGCCGACGGCCGTGTGCTCTTTGCGGTGCCGTGGCTGGGCAAGACCATCCTGGGCACCACCGACACGCCGCGCCAGGACCTGGCCCGCGAGCCCACGCCCTTTGCCGACGAAGTGGCCTTCATCCTCGGTGAAGCCGGCCGCTACCTGGCGCGCGCGCCGCAGCGCAGCGACGTGCGTTCGGTGTGGGTGGGCCTGCGGCCGCTGGTCAAGCCGCAGGCCTCGGTGGCGGGCGAGACCAAAGCCATCTCGCGCGAACACACGGTGCTGGTCGCGCCCTCGGGCCTGGTGACGGTGACCGGCGGCAAGTGGACCACCTACCGCGCGATGGCCGAAGACGTGCTGGACCGCGCGATGCGCGCCGGCCTGCTGCCGCGCCGCGCCGGCGGCGTGACCACGCGCCTGCCCTTGCTGGGCGCGGCCGCCGGCCGGCCGCTGTCCGAGCCGCCCGGTGAACACCTGTACGGCAGCGAAGCGGCGCTCTTGCGCAGCCTGCCCGGCGCCACCGACTGGCTGTGGCGCGACGCCGAAACGCAGACCGGCGGCCTCAGCGTGGCCATGGTGCGTTTCGCGGCGCGCTACGAGATGGCGCGCAACGTGGCCGACGTGCTCGCGCGGCGTTCGCGGCTGCTGTTCCTGGATGCCGCCGAAGCGGCCCAACAGGCCGACGCGGTGGCGGCCATCCTGGCCGAGGAACTGGGTCACGCCGTCGAGACCGACAGCTTCAAGGTGCTGGCCGCGCAGTACCAACGGCTGCCCTGAGCGGGCGGCTCGGGGCCGTCGCTGCGCGCGGCCTCAGGTTTTCGGCAGCGCCTCGATGGCCTCGCGCACTTCACCGCTGCTGAGGATTTCGCTCAGCAGCTTCGGTGTGGTGCTGCCCGGGCCGTACACCGCGTAGACCGGCACGCCGCTGCGGCCCAGGCGCGCCAATTCGGCGCTGATGGCGGCGTCGCGCCGTGTCCAGTCGGCGCGCAGCAGCAGCACGCGGCGGGCTTCGAAGACCGCCTGCACCTCACGGCGCGACAGCACCGTGCGCTTGTTGACCTGGCAGGTCACGCACCAGGCGGCGGTGAAGTCCACGAAGACCGGCCGGCCTTCGGACTGGGCCTGTGCCACGCGCTCGGCCGACCACGGCTGCCAGGTGTTGGCGCCGCCGATCGCGCCCGACGTGCCCGCAACACCCGCAGCACCCGGCGCCGCAGCGACGTCCTGATGCAGCACCGGCGCCGCCCAGAACAGCGCGGCGGCCATCACCACCACCGCCACCGTGCCCAGACTGCGCCGTGCCACCGTGCCGAGTGTTTGCGAACCGAGTGCCCAGGCCAGGAAGGCCAGCGCCAGCAACAGCAGCAGCAGCGCCGCCGCGCCGTCGATGCCCGTTTGCTGGCCCAGCACCCAGACCAGCCAAATCACCGTGGCGAACATCGGGAAGGCCATCAGGGTCTTGAAGTGGGCCATCCACACACCCGGACGCGGCAGCAACTTCGCCAGTTGCGGCCAGGCGCTGGCGGCCAGGTAAGGCAAGGCCATGCCCAGGCCGAGGAAGGCGAAGACGGTCAGCGCCTGCAGCGTCGGCAGCGCCACCGCCGCGCCCAGCGAAGCGCCCATGAAGGGCGCGGTGCAGGGCGAGGCCACGGCCACCGCCAGCACGCCGGTCAAGGCTGAATCGACGACCGGGTGGCGCGCCTGCGCGGCGGCCCAGGAAGAGGGCAGCACCGAGCCGATCTCGAAGACGCCGGCCAGGTTCAGGCCGATCAAGGTGAACAGCGCGGCCAGCACCGCCACCACGGCGGGCGTCTGCAGCTGGAAGCCCCAGCCGAGTTGTTCGCCCCCGGCGCGCAAGGCCAGCAGCAGACCGGCCAGCGCGACGAAAGAGGCCACCACGCCGGCGGTGTAGGCCAGCCCGCCGGCCAGCAGGGCGCGGCGGTCGTCGGCGTGGCGCGCAAAGCCCAGCACCTTCAGCGACAGCACCGGGAAGACGCAAGGCATCAGGTTCAGCAGCGCGCCACCGGCTAGTGCCAACAGCAGCGCCAGGCCCAGGCTGGCGGGCGCGGCGGGCGGCGGGTTGGGCGTGGCCTGCGGCGTGACCAGCGCCGGCAGTGCGGCCGGCGCCGGTGCGGCGGCCGGCCACGGGGCGGTGATGGCGGTCTGCAACCGCAGGCCCGCAGGCTGGCCGTTGGCGATCAGCACGGCGGCCAGCGCAGCGGGCGCCGCGCTGCGTTGCGGGTCCAGCGTCACGCGGGCCGTCCAGCTGCCGTCAGCCCATGCGTTCTGCTGCGCGGCGGCGGTTTGGATCAGCCCCGCCGTTTCGGGCAGCAGGCTCATCGCGCGGCCTTGCCAGGCGGCCGGCAGGCCGCTCACGCGGACCACCATCGCGCTGCCCTCGAAGGACACCGCCGCCTGCGCTTGCGGCACCTCTTGCGGCTGTGCTGCGGCAGCCGCAGCGAACAGTGCGCCATGCCCGGCGGTGGCGGCCTGCGCGGGCAGGCGCAGCGCGAAGTCGCCGCTCTCGGGGATGCACACGTCCTTGCAGACCAGCCATTCGGCGTGCAGGGTCACGTCCAGCGCTTCGGCCTTGAAGTCGGCGGGCAGCGTGACGGCGACCGGCAGCAGCAGCGTGCCTTCGTAGCCGTAGTTCAGCAGCGGCCCGATGGGCAGCTTCTTCGGCGTCGGCCACTGGATGTCTCCGGCTTGCACGCCCGCTGGCAGGGTCCATGCCAGCGTCGTCGGCAGGCCCGAATCGCCCGGGTTCTTCCAGTAGGTGTGCCAGTGCGGCTGGTGCTCGATCTTCAGGCCCAGCGTCAAGGTCTTGCCGGCAGCCAGTCCTTCCGGTGCATGGGCCACCACTTCGGCACGCACTTGGGGCGTGGTCACCACCGGGCCAACCACTGCGGCGGCGGTAGCCAGCGGCGAAGTGATGGAAAAAACAACGGCTGCCGTACAGGCGGCGAGGCGGTTCACGAGGGTCATGGGCAGGGCCGGTTTTCGAGGCGGCCGACGGGGCGTTGCTGTCAGGCCTGTGCCTCAATTGTGTGCCTCCCACCAGGCATCAAGTCCCCGGCCTGAGGGGTCTCCTTCCGCCGTGTCGGGGTTTCTTCGTATAATTCCGAGGCTTTGCTGACCTCACACAAACCATGGCGCTCGAAGGACAAGTCCGAAACGACCGCTGGGTGGATACCAAAGACCAAGAAGATGGGGCAGCTTCGAAAGAGGGGGCACTGAACTTCAAACCGTTGACGCGGGATGAAGCGCAGGCCTTGCGGGCCAAACAGCCGCCACTGTCACCGTGGCGGGTCATTGGTGTGCAGGCGGCGGTCGGTGCGGGAGTGGCGCTGTTGGTAGCGCTCGTTTCCGGCAAACAGGTTTACGGGTGGTCGCTGCTTTACGGCGCGTTCACCGTGGTGGTGCCGGGGGCCTTGATGGCGCGCGGCATGACCAGCAGGCTGAGCAGCATGAACCCCGGCGCCAGCGCTGTCAGTTTCATGTTGTGGGAGATGGTCAAAATTGCGGTTTCGGTGGTCATGCTCGCGCTGGCCCCGAAACTCGTGCAGCCCCTGAGCTGGCCAGCCTTGCTGGTGGGCTTGGTGGTCTGCATGAAGGTTTACTGGGTTGCGCTGTTGTGGCGTGGCACCTCCAAGAGTTGAACTGACGAGACAAGCACAGCATGGCAGCAGAAGCTCATGCCGCGAACGCGGCCGCCGAACACGGCCCGACTTCGGGCGAGTACATCATCCATCACCTGACGCACCTGCGTAACAAGGAGATGACCGGCCCCTTCGACCTGTCCGTGGTCAGCTGGGATTCGATGTTCTTCTCCATCACCATCGGCGTGATCGGCTGCTTTCTGTTGTGGCTGGCCGCGCGCAAAGCCACCTCGGGTGTTCCGGGTCGTTTCCAGGCTGCGGTTGAAATCCTCGTCGAGATCGTCGAGACCCAGGCCAAAGGCATCGTCCACAACGCCAACAGCCGCAAGCTGGTCGCCCCGCTGGCCCTGACCGTGTTCGTGTGGATCTTCCTGCTCAACGCGATGGACCTGTTGCCCGTCGATCTGCTGCCCTTCATCTGGGAGCGCATCTATGGCGCGATGGGCGGCGACCCGCACCATGCTTACCTGCGTGTCGTGCCTACCGCCGACCTGTCGGTGACCATGGGCCTGTCGCTGGGCGTGCTGATCACCTGCTTGGTCTACAACGTGAAGATCAAGGGCCTGGGCGGCTGGGGCCACGAACTGATCGCCGCACCTTTCGGTGACCACTGGGCGCTCTACCCCTTCAACTTCCTGATGCAGATCATCGAGTTTGTCGCCAAGACGGTCTCGCACGGCATGCGGCTGTTCGGCAATATGTACGCCGGTGAACTGATCTTCCTGCTGATCGCCCTGCTGGGCGGCGCCTTCACGCTGTCGGCCACCGGCTTCGGCCTAGCCGCGCTGCACATCATTGCCGGCACGGTGTGGGCGCTGTTCCACCTGATCATCATCACCCTGCAGGCCTTCGTGTTCATGATGCTCACGCTCGTGTACATCGGCCAGGCGCACGACTCGCACTGAGTCCTGTACTCAGCGGCACCTGGTTCTTTTTTCGCGTTTTCGTTTTCCGTTTCCTTTTTCCCTCACACAACTCAATCCCTCTAGGAGTCATCATGGAAGTCATCAGCTTTGTCGCCCTCGCCGCCGGTCTGATCATTGGTCTGGGCGCCGTCGGTGCCTGTATCGGCATCGGCATCATGGGCAGCAAGTACCTTGAATCGGCTGCCCGCCAGCCCGAGCTGATGGGCGAACTGCAGACCAAGATGTTCCTGCTGGCCGGCCTGATCGACGCCGCCTTCATCATCGGTACCGGTATCGCCCTGTGGTTCGCCACGGCCAATCCCTTCCTGGCCCAGATCGCTCTGCTGCCGAAGTGATGTTGCGAAGAGGGCTGCTGCAAGCGGCCCTGTTCGTTGCGGGCAGGCCCCATCGGGACTGCTGTTCTCATCACCGAATTGAGGCAATCAAGTGAGCATCACCGGTACCCTCATCGTTCAGATGATCGTGTTCCTGATCCTGGTCGGGTTCACGATGAAATTCGTCTGGCCGCCGATCACGGCGGCATTGGACGAGCGCGCCAAGAAGATCGCCGACGGCCTGTCGGCTGCCGACAAGGCGAAGTCGGAATTGGCAGTCGCCAACAAGCGCGTGGAAGCCCAGCTGTCCGCCGCCCGTGACGACGCCGCCAAACGCCTGGCCGACGCCGAGCGCCTGGCCATGCAGATCGTCGAAGAAGCCAAAGGCAAGGCCACGGTCGAAGCGGACAAGATCATTGCCGCCGCCCACGCCGAAGCCGAGCAGGCCTCGGTTAAGGCCCGTGAGACGCTGCGCGAGCAGGTCGCGGGTCTGGCCGTCAAGGGCGCTGAAGCCATCCTGCGCAAGGAAGTCGACGCCGGCGTGCACGCCGACCTGCTTTCCCGTCTGAAGGCGGAGCTCTGACATGGCCGAGTTGGCGACCATCGCCCGCCCCTATGCCGAGGCGCTGTTCAGCTCAGCCGGCGCGCAAGCGGCCGACTTGAAGCCGCAACTGGCTGGCGTGGCCGCGCTGGCCGCCGACCCCGAGCTGCGGCAGTACGCCGACAACCCCAAGGTCAACGCCGATCAGGTGTTCGATCTGGTGGCCGGTATCTCGTTGCAGCAGGGCCTGTCGCTCGACAGCAAGGTGGGCAACCTGTTGCGCACCGTGATCGAGAACGGCCGCTTGGCGGCCCTGCCCGAAATCTCGACGCAATACGGGGCCCTCGTCAACGGCAGCAGTGGCGTGTCGGACGCCACCATCCAGAGCGCCTTCCCCATCGAAGGCGACGCGCTGGCTGATGTGGTGGCGACGCTGGAAAAGCGCTTCGGCAAGAAGCTCAACGCCACGGTCGACATCGCCCCCGAGCTGATCGGCGGCATCCGTGTCGTCGTCGGCGACGAGGTGCTGGACACCTCCGTCAAGGCCCGTCTCGAACAAATGAAGCTCGCGCTGATCGCGTGAGTTTTCGGAGCACACCATGAACCTGAATCCCGCAGAAATCTCCGAGCTGATCAAGAGCCGCATCGAAGGCCTTGCCGTCTCGGCTGACATCAAGAACCAAGGCACCGTCGTGTCCGTCACCGACGGCATCGTGCGCGTGCACGGCCTGTCCGAAGTGATGGCCGGCGAAATGCTGGAATTCCCGCCCACCCCCAGCGGCCAGCCCACCTACGGCCTGGCGCTGAACCTCGAGCGCGACTCGGTCGGCTCGGTGATCTTGGGTGAGTACGAACACATCTCCGAAGGCGACACCGTGAAGTGCACGGGCCGCATCCTGGAAGTGCCGGTCGGCCCCGAACTGCTGGGCCGCGTCGTCAACGCGCTGGGTCAGCCCATCGACGGCAAAGGCCCGATCAACGCCAAGATGACCGACGTCATCGAGAAGGTCGCCCCGGGCGTGATCGCCCGCAAGAGCGTGGACCAGCCTGTGCAGACCGGCCTGAAGTCCATCGACTCGATGGTGCCCGTCGGCCGTGGCCAGCGCGAGCTGATCATCGGCGACCGCCAGACCGGCAAGACCGCCGTGGCCATCGACGCGATCATCAACCAGAAGGGTCAGAACATGACCTGCATCTACGTCGCGATCGGCCAGAAGGCTTCGTCGATCAAGAACGTGGTGCGGGCCCTGGAAGCCAACGGCGCGATGGAATACACCATCGTCGTG
>JANPHI010000115.1:0-1813 GCA_031424355.1 Betaproteobacteria bacterium | reverse complement strand
AGCGCGATGGTGGCCACCACCATGAAGGCGCCCATGTCGGGCTCGCGCATCAGCAGCACGCCGACGATGGCCACGGCCACCACCATCGGCATCACGGCGCGGAAGAACTCTTCGCGCGCGTCCATGCGGCGCACCATGTAGCCGGCCGCGTAGAGCGCTATCGCCAGCTTGGCCAGTTCGCTGGGTTGGAAGTTCATGATGCCCAGCGGGATCCAGCGGCGCGAGAAATTCACCACCTTGCCGATGCCCGGTATCAGCACCAGCACCAGCAGCACCAGCGACGCCACGAAGATCAGCGGCGCGTGCTTTTCCCAGAAGGCCACCGGCACCTGCACCGTGGCCAGGGCGACGACGAAAGCGATGGCTAGCGACATCAAATGCCGCTGCAGGAAAAAGGTGGGCGAGTAGGCGGCGAACTTGGGGTTGTCGGGCATGGCCACGCTGGCCGAATAGACCATCACCACGCCCAGCAGCATCAGCGCGCCGATGACGGCCACCAGCGTCTGGTCGAAGGCCATCAGGCGCACCGGGCGGGCGCCGCCGACCTCGACCTGGTCGCGCACCGGCAAGGCGCCCACGCTGTCGCGGCGGGCGGCGAACCAGCCTTTGATGCCGGCGGCGAAGGCGCTCATGCCTGCCCCTGCTCCATCGCCAGCGCCTGCACGGCCGCCACGAAAACCTCAGCGCGGTGGGCGTAGTTGCGGAACATGTCCAGGCTGGCGCAGGCCGGGCTCAGCAGCACGGCGTCACCGGGCTGCGCTTGTTCGAAGCACCAGTTGACGGCAGCGGGCAGGGTGGCAAAGCGCTGCACCGGCGGGCCTTCCACACCGGCAGCTATCGCGGCTTCGATGGCTTCGGCGTCGCGGCCTATCGTGGCCACGGCGCGCGCGTGGCGGGCCAGCGGCGCCGTCAGCGGGCTGAAGTCCTGCCCCTTGCCGTCGCCACCCAGGATGACCACCAGCTTCGACGGCGCCTTGTCGGCGCCCAGGCCATTCAGCGCGGCCACGGTCGCGCCGACGTTGGTGCCCTTGCTGTCGTCGTAGGCCTCGACCTCGCCCACCATGCCCACGGGCTGCACGCGGTGCGGTTCGCCGGCGTATTCACGCAGGCCGTGCAGCATGGGCGCCAGCGCGCAGCCGATGGCGGTGGCCAGGCTCAAGGCTGCGAGTGCATTCGCGGCGTTGTGGCGGCCGCGCACGCGCAGCGCGTCGGCCGGCATCAAGCGCTGCAGGTGAATTTCGAGTTCTTCGCCCTTCTTCAGCTTGAAGGTCTCGTCCACCGGCAGCGCGCGCACCAGCCAGGCCATGCCGTTTTCGGTGACCAGGCCGAAGTCGCCGGGGTGCTGCGGCGCGTCCAGGCTGAAGCGCAGCACCGTCTGCGTGATGGGCACGGGTTTGGCCTTGCCCTTGACGACCTGCGGTTGCGGCACCAGCGCTTCGACACGGGGGTCGTCGGCGTTGATCACCATCGTCACCGTGCTGCCGGCCGCAGACCCGAAAACGCGCGCCTTGGCCGCCGTGTAGGCGGCCATGGTGCCGTGCCAGTCCAGATGGTCTTGCGTGATGTTCAGCACCGTGGCGGCGTGGGGCTCGAAGCCCTTCACGCCCGTGCCGCCGCCTTCGAGCTGGAAGCTGGACAGTTCCAACACCCAGACCTCGGCGCGCTCGTCCACGGGCCCGTCCAGGCAGGCCGACAAGGTGTCCAGCAGCGTGGGCCCGATGTTGCCGGCCACCGCCACGCGCTTGCCGGCGCGGGCCACCAGCATTGCGGTCATCGCGGTGGTGGTGGTCTTGCCGTTGGTGCCGGTGATGGC
>JANPHI010000114.1:0-6337 GCA_031424355.1 Betaproteobacteria bacterium | reverse complement strand
CCGCCGTAGGTGCTGCCCTGGTCGCCGGGGGCGAAGCAGTTGAACGCTTCCTTGCACAGCAGGGCTGCCAGTGGCACGCCGCCACCGATGCCCTTGGCCAGCGTCATCAGGTCGGGCTCGATGCCGAACAGTTCGTGGGCGAAGGCCCGGCCGCAGCGGCCGATGCCGGTTTGCACTTCGTCAGCGATCAGCAGCAGCTGGCGCTCGGTGGTCAGGGCACGCAACTCGCGCACGAAGCCCGGGTCCGCCAGGTTCACGCCGGCCTCGCCCTGCACCAGCTCGATCATCACCGCCACGCTGGCCGGCGTGATGGCGCGCTCGACCGAGGTGATGTCGTTGAAACGCGCCCTGGCAAAGCCCGCAGGCATGGGGGCGAACACGCTGTCCCAGCCCGGCTTGCCCGAGGCCCGCATCATCGCCAGCGTGCGGCCGTGGAAGGCGCCATCGAAGCTGATCACCTCGTGCGCACCACCGCGCATGCGCTGGCCCCAGCGGCGCGCCAGCTTCACGGCCGCCTCGTTCACCTCGGCGCCGGAGCTGCCGAGCCACACGCGGTCGAAGCAGCTCAGGCCCACCAGGCGCGCCGCCAGGTCGAGCATCGGGCGGTTGTGGAAGGCCGGGCTCGGATTGAGCAGCCGCCGCGACTGCCGGCCCAGCGCCTCGGCGATCACCGCCGGGCTGTGACCCAGGCTGTTGACCGCCCAACCCTGCACCAGGTCGAGATGGCGCTTGCCACCCTCGTCGGTCAGCCAGGAGCCGTGGCCATCCACGAACACGGTGCCCGGCCGGGTGGTGACGGTGATCAGGTCGCGGCCGAGGTCGGCGTTTGCGTCGGCACCAGCGTCGACGTCAGCCAGCACCGGCGCGCCGCGCAGCGTTTGAAGTGCCGTCATGCCGCAGCCCGCCAGTCGAAGTCCATCTGCCGCGCGGTGCGCAGCGCGAGATCACGGCTGTGCAGCCGCTGCACCAGATGCAGGCTCATGTCGATGCCCGCCGAAATGCCGGCTGATGTCACCACCGCGCCTTGATCCACCCAGCGTACGCCGTCCTGCACGCGCACCGCCGGCCGCAGGCTGCGCAGCGCGTCCAGGTCTTCCCAGTGGGTGGTGGCGTCCAGCCCGTCGAGCACGCCGGCCTGCGCCAGCAGCAGCGCACCGGTGCACACCGACGCCAGGATGCGCGCTGTCCGCGCCTGTGCGGCGATCCAGGCCAGCAGCTCGGGCTGGCCCAGTTCGGCATCGACCACCCCACCCGGCACGATGGCACAGGCCAGCGGTGGATGGTCGGCCAGGCCGTGGTCGGGCTGCAGGCGCAAGCCAGCGCGCGCCCGAACCGTGCCGGGGTGGCGCGCGATCGTCGTCACCGAGAACAGCGCCGGGGCGCCCGGGGGCTGTGACCGCGCCAGCACGCGCGCAGCGGTGGTGAAGACCTCGTAAGGCCCCGCCATGTCCAGCAGCTCGACCTCGTCGAAGACCAGGATGCCCACGTTCATCACGCTGCGCTCCCTTGCTTTGTTGCAACAGGTGCAGAGCATGGCGCTGGACGCACGTGGCCGCCATGACGCTGTACCCACCTTTTCTGCCATTCGGCCGGCGGCGTTTCAAGACATGATCCGGTGATGACCTGTCGCATCGCCTTCGTGCTGTTCCCCGGCTTCCAGCAGCTGGACCTCGCCGGGCCGATGGCGGTGTTCGAAGTCGCCCGGCTGGAACGGCCCGGCAGCTATGCCTGGCGCCTGGTGACGCGCCAGGCGCCTGCCGTGCGCAGCTCAGCCGGCGTGCATTGGCCGGCCGGGCCGCTGCCACGGCGGCTGGACGGCATCGACCTGGTGATGGTGATCGGCGGCGACGGTGTGGACGCGGCCTGCCGCGACGGCCCTCTTATCACCTGGCTGGAGCGCGCCAGCCGCACCGGGGCGCGCATGGCCAGCATCTGCAGCGGCAGCCTGGTGCTGGCGGCAGCGGGGCTGCTGGACGATCGCATGGCAACCACCCACTGGTCGCGTAGCCGCCAGTTCGCGACCGATTTCCCGGCCGTGCGCCTGCACCCCGACCGCATCCACGTGCGCGAGCCCGCGGTGCGCCGCGGCGACCAGATGCTGCCCGAGGTGTGGACCAGCGCCGGCATGACGGCCGGCATCGACCTGTGCCTGGCGCTGCTCGCGCACGACCACGGCGAAGCGTTGGCCCGCGAGGCGGCGCGGCAACTGGTGGTGGAGCGCCGACGCCCGGGCGGGCAGTCGCAGTTCTCACCCCTGCTGGACCTGCAGCGACCGGAGGGCCGCTTCGGCGCGTTGCTCGACCAGGTGCGCAGCCGGCTGCACGACGACCACAGCGTCGACGCGCTGGTGGCAAGCGCATGCATGAGCCCACGCCATTTCGCCCGCTGCTTCCGCGCCGAGACCGGCGCCACGCCGGCGCAGGCCGTCGAACGCATGCGGGTCGAGGTGGCTCGCACGGCGCTGCAGAGCGGTGAGCCCTCGGTGCAGCGTATTGCCGAAGACTGTGGCTTCGGCAACGCCGAGCGCATGCGGCGGTCTTTCCAACGGCTGCTGGGCCGCCCGCCCGGGGCGTTTCGCCAGCAGGGAGAGCCCGCAAAGTGCATCCGTCGAGATTGGGTGCGGAAGCGGCGAATACCCGTCCGTGTTCAATCTGGGTGCAGCGGCCTGTTTACCGACAAATGCAGCCACCGATGAGGGTTGAAAAATGTCTGTGGCCGTTGAGGATCGGCAGGTGAACGGCAGCCCGAGCCGAAGCCGGTCGCACGAACTTCAACAAGGCGGATGACCGCAGCACCTCCCGTTCGCGCTCTCGGCACCGCGCACAAGAATTCGCTTCGGTGGCACTGACCGCGACGCAGGTCAGTATCGGCAGTACCCGTTGGCGCCCGAGGTCAGCAGACGCTCGGGTGGCGCGAAGTCGCCGCCAAGCTGGCAAGGTCAGCAGTACTTCGAAACCGGCCGTTGGGACTGTGATGTCACTGGTGCCTGGATGACCGCTGAACGGCGAACAGCCCTGAATTCACGGCGAAGATCTCACTGGCAGCAACCGGGCCAATTGCTGTCACTCCGCACGCTACCGCACAACCGACAGTGGACTGGCCCAAGTGAAAACTGCACCTGGGCTCGCTGACATTCGCATCCACTGTCACAGGCTCGGCCTAGAACATGGCCGCAGAGAACTTCTAACAGCATGCTTAACCTGCGCCGCCTCAACTCCTGTGAAACCAGATCCCGTCGGCAGGACGGATAGGCTTGTCAGTCCAGACGGATGTTGGCCGCACGGATCACCTGACCCCACTTTTCCCTCTCCGCCTTTGAATAGGCCGCCATCTGAGCCGGTGTGCCCGTGATCGCCTCGAGGCCAAGGGTCTGGAACCGCGCCTTGACCGCTGTCGAATCGAGCGCCTGCGTGAGCGCCTTGTTCAGCGCGGCCACCACGTCGGGAGGCGTGGCGGCGGGCACCACCAGTCCCTGCCAGGCATAGGCCTCAAAGCCCTTCAAGCCCTGCTCGGCCAATGTCGGGACTGTGTCGAAACTGGAAAGCCGCTTCGGACTCGCGACGCCGATGGGCCGCAGCTTGCCCGACAGGATATGCGGGTAGCCGCTGGCCGTGTCGACGAACATGAATGGCACTTGGCCGCCGACGACGTCCTGCACCGCCGGCGCGGCGCCACGGTAGGGAACCTGAACCATCTTCACGCCGGTGCGTTCACGAAACAGTTCGGTGGCGAGGTGGTGCGGGCTGCCAGCGCCCGGCGTTGCGTAGTTGACGCCGCCCGGCTGCAGCTTGGCCCAGGCCACAAATTCGGTCAGCGTCTTCACAGGCACTCCGGCGCCGACCACAAGGATCATCGGGAACCGGGCCATCAGTCCGACCGGGGCAAAGTCCTTCTCGGCGTTGTAGGGCAGCTTGCTGTAGAGCGCCGGATTGGCTGCCAGCGTGGCCGTGTCCGCCGTCAGCATGGTGTGCCCATCCGCCTTCGACTTGGCGACATAGTCGGCGCCGATGTTCGTGGCCGCGCCGGGTTTGTTGTTGATGATAAGGGTCTGGCCCAGCGTCTTGCCCATGTGTTCGGCCAATGTACGTGCAACGACATCGGAACCACCGCCGGCTGGGTAGGGGACGACCCACTCGATGGGCTTGTCCGGGAAGGCGGCAGCGCTCAGTGGAAGCACGATGGCACAGAGCATCAGGCAGCGGCGCAGGGTCGGATTGGTCAGCATGGTTGTCTCCGGTAGGGTGGCTTGGTGGCCAGCGGGTGTCCTGTAGGCGAGAGGACTCCGGCCAGATTTGATCTGCCGCAACTGTACGCAATACAAGTTGCGCGCGCAACTAAGCGCTTTGCTCAATTGACGGGAACGCACGCTGCGCGGTATAAGTTGCGTGCGCAACTAATATCCCGTGCCGCTATCCCGGCTGCGACCTGCTGCCGTCCGCTGACCTACTCAGACGGTTCCGCGCCTTCGATGGCAGTACTTCGCGCATGTTCGACCAGGCGATCGAGCAGGCCACTGAGCAGCTTGACCTCGGCCTCGTCGAGGCAGGAAACGATCTCGGCGTTGCGACGTGCGATCACCTGCATCAGGCGCTGCCACACCCGTTCGCCCTTGGCCGTCAGCGTGAGCACCACGCCGCGGCCATCGGTGGCACTGGCCACCTTTCGCACGAGGGATTGATCGACCAGTGACTGCGCAGCCCGGCTGGCCTGGCCCTTGTTCAGGTTGGCCCGTTGCGCGAGGTCGTTGACCGAAAGGGGGCTGAAGGCACCGATGGCGGCGAGGCACCGGCCCTCACTGAAGGGGATGCCCGCATCCGCCTGATAGGCGGCCTGTGACACCCGGTCGGTGATCTTTGACAGTGTGTGCAGGCGGTGCGTGATGGTGCGATCCAGGGGGGAAGGCGTGTGCTTCGGAGAACTCACAGGATGGTCCTTGTCAGCCAATTCGAATGCCATTCACTGTACACCGCCCGTTGCGAGCGCAACCAATCAAGCCAACCCAGTTGCGTTCGAAACTAGTAAAAACCCTGAATGCATTTCCGTGCAGGTCGTCGATACTGGTTGCGCCCGCAACTATAATTCAGTGCATTACGCTTGAGAAGCGATCACGTCGGACAGCGCAGCGTCGACAAAGCCCCATGGCCGTGTTGCCGCACCCGATGAAGACGCCCGCGGCCACGGTCGCCGCGCGTCCCGCCTGACGACCGCACTCGGCGCTTATTGGTCTTGTTTCCACCCCATTCGCTCGACACGCCGCAGGAGCCATCCACATGCACCGCCCCAGCACCGAAGCCCGTCCTTCCATCTACTACGAGTACTCGGTCCACAAGCCCTGGCTGCCCTCGGCCAACCCCGCGCAATCGCGCAAAAAGGTCGTTATCGCCGGCTCCGGCCCGGCCGGCATGGTTAGCGCGCTGGAACTGGCGCGCCATGGCGTTCCAAGCGTGGTCGTCACCTCGGAACTGCAGGTCTCGCAAGGCAGCCGTGCCATCGTCTTCACGCGGCGTTCGTTGGAGATCCTGCAACAGGTCGGCACGGCAGACCGCATGACCGAGAACGGCCTGCCCTGGCGCTTCGGCAACTCCTACTACCGAGGCCAGCGCGTCTTCCGGATGGAAGCGCCGCACGACGCCGACGACCGCTACTTCCCGATGCTGAACATCCAGCAGCAGTACATGGAGGAATACTTGCTCGACGCCTGCGCGGCCAGCCCGCTGATCGACTTCCGCTGGGGCAACAGGGTCCTCAGGGTTGAACAGGAAGCCGAATTCGCACGCGTCGAAATCGACACGCCGGAAGGCCCCTACACACTCGAGACCGAGTGGCTGGTCGCGGCCGACGGTGGCCGCTCGCCGATCCGCACCGCGATGAACCTGCAAATGGAAGGCGCTTCCTACGAAGGCTTCTTCGTCATTGCCGACATCAAGATCGACCTGCCGTTGCCGACAGAACGTCTTGCCTATTTCGACCCCGACTGGAACCCCGGCAACACCATCCTGATGCACCGCGAGCCGCACGGCATCTGGCGTGTGGACTACCAATTGCCTGCCGGCGAGACGCCGGAACAGGCGCTGCAGCCCGAGTCGCTGAAGACACGCATCGACGCGCAGCTAGCGATGATCGGCCACTCCGGTGCGCGCTGGGAGATGGACTGGTGCTCGGTGTATTCGGCGCGCACGTTGACGCTGCCAGACTATGTTCAGGGCCGCGTGATCTTCACCGGCGATGCCGCCCACCTATTGCCGATCTTTGGCGTGCGCGGCGCCAACACCGCCTTCCAGGACGCGCAGTCGCTGGCCTGGCACCTGGCCTTCGTCGTCAAGGGGCTGAGCAGCCG
>JANPHI010000113.1:0-1804 GCA_031424355.1 Betaproteobacteria bacterium | reverse complement strand
GCCGCTGCAAGCGCGGCGCATGTTCCTGAAGGGGCTGCTCGAGGCGTCAAGTTCCGACCTCGTCCGCTTCAGCGAGGCGTTCGATGCCGCTGCGCAAAGCGTGCTCGCCTCCGCCTGCAAGCTGGGCCTGGAGGGCGTCATCGCCAAACGCAGAAGCAGTCCCTACCGGTCTTCCCGCTCGACAGATTGGGTCAAGCTGAAGTGCAGCCAGCGGCAGGAGTTCGTGATCGGCGGCTACACCGCTGCCCAGGGTGCGCGCGCTGAATTCGGCGCGTTGCTGCTGGGCGTGAACGACGCACAGGGGGCGCTGCAGTATGCAGGCGACGTCGGTACGGGTTTCACCGACAATGCGCTGAAGGACATCAAGCGGGTGCTCGACGCGCGTCTGCGCACCAAGAGCCCGTTCGCTCTCGGTTCGAAGATTAAGGGCAAGCCCAGCTGGGTCGCTCCGACGCTGGTCGCCGAAGTGAGCTTTGGTGAATGGACACGCGCTGGCCGCATCCGCCATGCCGTCTTCCGGGGGCTGCGCGACGACAAGGAGGCCAGCACCATCGTGCGCGAGAAGGCGCAGCGCCTATCGTCCGCCCAGCCTTCGATCGTCGCTCCCGCGCCCAGCACGCGCGCCCTGCCAGATCGCTTTCGCGTGACGAACCCGCAGCGGGTGATCGACGCCAGCTCGGGCACGACGAAGCTCGAACTGGTCCGCTACGACGGCTTGGTCGGCGATCTGATGATGAAGCACCTGAAAGGCCGACCGGTGTCGCTGGTTCGGGCGCCGGCCGGCGTCGATGGCCAGCTGTTCTTCCAGAAGCACGCGGAGACCGAGAAACTGCCCGGCATCCGGAAGCTCGATCCGGCCTTGACCATCGGCCATCCGCCGATGATAGAGGTGGCTAGCAAGCAGGGCCTGCTGTCCGCTGCGCAATGGAACGTCGTGGAGTTCCACACCTTGAACACCGGCACGGCGTCCTTTGAGCACCCCGACCGCATGGTGTTCGATCTGGATCCTCGTGATGGCGTCCCCTGGGCCCAGGTACAGGAAGCTGCAACACTTGTTCACGGATTCCTGGCCCAGCTCGGCCTGCCGTCGTTTCTGAAGACCAGCGGCGGCAACGGGCTGCATGTCGTGGTACCGATGAAGCGCCTTCACGACTGGGACGCCGTCAAGGGCTTCTCCCAAGCCGTCGTGGCGCACATGGCCAAGACGATCCCGCAGCGCTTCGTCGCACGCAGCGGCCCGAAGAACCGGGTCGGCAAGATCTTCATCGACTACCTGCGAAACGGGCTCGGGGCCACCACGGTGTGCGCCTGGTCGGCGCGGGCGCGACCGGGCCTGGGCATCTCGGTCCCCGTCGCCTGGGGCGAACTGCCATCGCTGCGCGGCGGCGACCACTGGTCCGTGAAGACGGCCCACGAGCGCCTGGACGTTGGCAATGAGCCCTGGGCCGGCTACGCCAAGTCGGCGCGCGGTCTCAAGTCTGCGATGTCGCTCCTGGGTTATGCACCGCCCATTTCGTGACGACCCCCTGCGTCGCGCCGACCATCCACCCGCTTGCGGCGCTGCGGCGTCAAAGGAGTTCCCATGCCCCGCGTGATCTGGAAAGGCGCCATCAGCTTCGGCCTGGTGCATGTGCCCGTGGCCTTGTACCCGGCTTCACAGGACGTCGGCATCGACTTCGACTGGCTGGACAAGCGGTCGATGGACCCGGTGGGCTACAAGCGCGTGAACAAGCGCACCGGCAAGGAGATCCAGTCCGACGACATCGTCAAGGGCATCAAGCAGGAGGGCGGCGACTACGTGATC
>JANPHI010000112.1:0-4993 GCA_031424355.1 Betaproteobacteria bacterium | reverse complement strand
CGCCGGCATCTTGAAACCGTCCACGCTGTCGTAGTGCAGCGGCAGCTTCAGGCCCAGGCTCAGGCCGGTGTCGAAGCGGCGGCTGGCCAACTCCCAGATCTTCTCGGTGCGCACCTTGAAGCGCCACACGCCGGCCTCGGCGTAGACCCGCGCATTGAGGCTGGCGGACAGCACGATGCCCCCGCCGATGCTGGCCAGCGCGTCCACGCTGAAGCGGTCCTTGGCGTAGTTGATTTCGCCGCCGAGTTCGGCCTTGCCTTCCAGGCCGGCGCGCGCCTCGACGCTGAGGCCGGCGCCGGCTTCGGCGATCAGCGCGTCCAGCACGGCGTCGGCGCCCACCTTGCCGTAGATGCCACCGCCGGCCGGGATGCTGGCCTTGGCGGTCAACTTGAAGCTGAAGTCGGGGTTGTCTTCCAGCGGGCTGAAACGCACGTTGGCCTTGATGCCCGTCAGCACGCCCGGCCCCACGTAGTAGTACCAGCCCAGTTCACCCCACAGCTTGATCTTGAGACCCAGCGGCCCCAGTGACGCACCGGGTATCGGGAAGCTGCCGGATGCTTTGAAAATCGTGTGGGTTTCTTCAGCCGCCGGGATGCGTTTGAACAGCGTGATGTCGGCTAGCGTCAACTCGCCGTCGAAGGTGATCTTCTGCTGCTCGTCGATGGTGACGCCAGCCGTGGCCACCATGCCGGGCTTGATCTGGTAGGACAAGCTGCCCTTGCCGGTGACCTTCTGGCTGGGCAACAGTTCGACATCCATGCTGCCTTTGGCACGGCCTTTTTCGATCTTCAGCTTGCCCTTGCCGCTGACCCGGTCACCGCCCTCGCGGTGTTCGTAAAGCGCCATCACCGTGCCGTCCATGCCGGCGAAGGCGAAGCCGGTTTCGCCGCGCGCGCGGAAGACCACGCCGTCGTAAAACAGGTCGGCGTCGATGGGTTTCAGGTAGCGGTTGCGGGTGTCGATGCGGCCCTTGCCGGTGAAGGCCCAGCCGGCCTGCTCGTAGCGCAGCGTCACCTGTGCCTTGTTGCCGCCGGGCAGCGCCAGGTCCACCGTGCCCGACGCGCCCAGCTTGTTGGCTTTCAGGAAAACATCGACAGCGCCGCTTTGCACCATCGGCAGCTTGCGCGCCATCTGCGAGGCGTCGACATGCACGCCGCCGCTCCACTCGCCGGCCGCGTACTTCACCGTGCCCTTGGCTTCATCGACGCCGGGCAGGAAGGCCAGCAGTTCGCCGTCGAGCGTCACGCCCGCATCGTTGGCGCTGATGTCCACGCGCGCCGACGCCAGCTTGCGCGCGCCACCGAACTCAAACGCCACGCTGCCCACCGGCTTCAGCTTGGGCGCCAGTTCCAGCGCCAGGCTGGCCTCGGTGACCTTCACACCGGCAAAAGGCGGCTGCAACTGGCTCTTGTCCAGCGGCGCCTTGATGCGGAAGTGGTCGGGCGCGTAAGACACCTCGAAGCGCTTCACGAAAGGCAGCTTGTTGGTGGTGATGTAACCCTCGGCCGCCACACCGCCCGGCACCAGTTCCAACCGGGTGAACATCCCCGGGCTGAGGTAGTCGTAGGTGAAGGCGATGCCGGCGTTCTTCTGCGCGTCGGCGCCCAGCTTCAGTTCACGCGCTTCGGTGACGGCCAGTTTCACCGGGCTGCCCTTGGCCGGCAGCGTGATGGGCAGGCGCGTGCGGTCGCGCGTGTCCAGCACGGCGCTGATGCTGTCGCCGCCCTTGGACTTTCCGGCGCGGTGCAGGGTCTTCAGCAGCAGGCCGGGGATGATCTCGGCACTGGCCTTGTTGGCCGGCACATCGGATTCGTGGATGGACGCCGGCTTGGTGTCGTCGCTGACCCGCAGCGTGACCGTGCTGCCGCCGGCGGTGAGCAGGTAGTCGATCAGCTGCGCACTGCCCTTGTCGGCCTTGCCGTCGGCGGTGGTGGGCGCCTTCAACGCGGCGGCCGTCTTGCAGCAGGGGCCGCAGGTGCCGGCGCCTTTCATCTCGGCCGCCTTGAAGACCATGCGCACCTGCGCGGGCAGTTCCTCGTTCGCGTCGCTGATGTTCTGCGCGATGCTTTGCGCGAGCCCGAAAGCCTGCTGCTTCAGCAGGCTGCCACTCATGCCGTTTTCGGTGCGGTCCAGCACCTGGATGTTCTCTTGCGTGTTGTCGCCACCCACCTGCAATTCGACGATGTGGTCCATCTCGCAGGTGCCGCCGGCGGCCTTCGGAAATTCGGCGTCGCCGCCGGCTTTCTGCCAGGCCTGGTTCAGCGCGTCGCCGGCTTTCCAGCCCTTGCGGTTCAGCCAGCGAGCGCGCAGTTCATCCGGGCTCACACGCATCTGCCACAGGCCGGCTTCCTGCGCCTTGCTGCCCTGCATGGTCACGGTGGCACGCAGGCCGCCACCGGCGGCCTTCTTCTTCCAGGCGTCGATGACCGGACCCTTGGCAGCGTGCAGCTCCAGGTTGTCGACCTCGAAAGAGGCCAGCGTCTTGTCCTGGTTGCCGACCTTGGCGTTGGCCGTTTTTTCCGGCTTGACCTTGTGCTGGGTGGCCATCTCGACGTCGCGGTAGCGGCTTTCGATTTCATGCTCGACGGCCTTTCCCTGCGGCGGCGCGGCACCGCTGGGCTTGCGGGACAGGCGGGTTCCGCTTCGGCTCAGGCCCGTGCCCGGACCCGTGCCCGTGCCCAACAAGGGTGCCGGCCCCCCTCGCATCACCGCATCGGCAGCCCGGTCGGCCTCGCCTTCCAGGCGGCGGTATTCGGGGCCGTGGTCGGCCAGCGCGGCGGTGCCGGCGCGCTGCAGGCCCTGCTGCTGCACGGTGTGGGCCAGTTCGTGGGCCAGCAGGTGGCGGCCGCTGTCGGTGGCGGGCTGGTACTGGCCGGCGCCGAAAGCGATGTGGTTGCCGACGGTGTAGGCGTGGGCATCGACATCGCGCACCGATGCGGCGGCGGCCGCGTCGTCGTGCACGCGCACCGCGCCGAAATCGTGGCCGCCGTAGCGGTCTTCCATGAAGCGGCGCGTGTCGGCGTCCAGCGCACGGCCGGGGCTCGCCAGCGTGTCGCTGACCGAAGCGGGCCAGGCGTCGTGCGCAGCAACGGCGCCGCCCTGGTCGCGGCGTTGCAAGGCCGCGCGGGCACAGCTGTCGCACTCGCCGCTGGCACCAGCGCCCGCACCGCAGGCGCAACGGCGTTGCAGCAGCAGGCCCTGCGTTGGGGCCGTGCGGACGGCGCTGCGGGCGGCGGCGCGCTCGGGCTCTTTGGCCGGCGCGTATGTCGGCGCGGATGCCGGCGCAAATGCCGGCGCGGTGCGCAGGGCCGTCGCGGTCATGGCGTGCCACCCTGCCACTGCAAGGCCACCAGCCGTGCCAGCCGGCGGCCGGTGGATTCAGGCCGCTCACCCGCCGCGCGCTGCAGCGGCGGCAGGCGCAGCGCCGCCATGTCGGCCGCGTGCAGCGGCAATGGCTGGCGGGCCAGCAGCTGCTGCAATTCGTGTTCGAAGGCACCGGCGATGCGCCGCCCTTCCGCCGGCGCCACGCCGTGCAGCGCCAGGCTGCCGATGTGCAAGCGCACGCTCGGCGCCATCGCAGGCGCGGTCCTGGCGGGCGACGGCGGGGTGGTCGATGCGATGGCCAGCGGCCACAGGGCGACACGGCCACTCACAGCCAGTCCCTCACGTCGGCCGCCGGCAGCGGTTTTTCGATCTTCGCGAACTCCGCTTCCGCCGCCATCCGCAAGTGCCGCATGCCGATGGCACGCGCTTCGTCGGCGGCCAGGAAGGCGGCGTTCAAGGCCACGTTGCGGATGTGTCCGCCCGATAGCGACAGGCGTGCCAGCTTGGCCATGTCCAGCCCCTCTTGCGGCGCGGCAGCCGGGAAGGCGCGCTGCCAGATTTGCGCGCGCGCGGCGTCGTCGGGAAACGGAAAGTTGACGATGAAGCGCAGGCGGCGCAGGAAGGCGCTGTCGATGGCCTGGCGCATGTTGCTGGTCAGGATGGCCAGGCCGCGCCAGCTTTCGATGCGCTGCAGCAGGTAGCTGACTTCCAGGTTGGCGTAGCGGTCGTGGCTGTCGCGCACCTCGCTGCGTTTGCCGAAGAGCGCATCGGCCTCGTCGAACAGCAGGATGGCGCCGCTGGCTTCGGCGGCCGCGAACACGCGCGACAGGTTCTTTTCGGTCTCGCCGATGTACTTGCTGACCAGTGCCGCCAGGTCGATGCGCAGCAGGTCCAGCTGCAGTTCATTCGCCAGCACCTCGGCCGCCATGGTCTTGCCGGTGCCGCTGCCGCCCGCGAACAGCGCACCCAGGCCCAGGCCGCGCGCGGACCGCTGCGCAAAGCCCCAGTCGTGCAGCACGCGGTGGCGTTGGCGCAGCTGTGCAGCCATGGTCCGCAGGGCCAGCAAGGTGGCTTCGGGCAGCACCAGATCGGCCCAGGTGGCGCGGGCGTCCAGGCGTTCGGCCAGGCCGTCCAGGTTGCGCCGCGCTGCGCTGCGCGTGGCCTGCCACAAGGTGGCGGCGCTGGGCTGAGCGCTGTGCTGCCAGTCGTGCGCGACCTGCGCGATGGTGGCCGCCGGCAATTCGAATTGCTCGGCCAGCGGCGTGAGCGCGCCATTCATTGCGGTGCCGCGCGGGCCCAGGTGCAAGCGCCAGGTCTGCAGGCGCGACGAACCGTCGCCACCGGCCGCCGCCAGCGGCCAGCGCGCCCGCCGCAAGGCCAGCGGCGCGCCGCTGACCAGCACCAAGCCCTGCAAGCGGTCGATGAAATCGGCCAGGCGCGCGGCGTCTTCGGCGGCGGCGGGACTGGCGGCAGCACCCGCATCTTCATGCGGCACCCACAGCATCGCGCCGCGCAGCAGGGCGTCGCGTTCCCACAGGCGCGCCAGCATTTCGCAGTCGGCCGTGTTCTCGGGCAGCCGGCGGCCCGACCAGCGCACCGCCTGCAACTTCAGCTGCGCGGCCAGGGCCTGCACCCGCGGCAGGGCGTCGCCGCCTTCCAGCACCGCCAC